>NZ_JBXKJL010000093.1:0-2651 GCF_056994735.1 Geomonas sp. | reverse complement strand
GAACCTTTCCTTCCCTTAGGGCGAGGGGGCGTCGGAGGCGTAAAGCCCAGCCGTCTCCCGCACCATCCGCGTCAGTTCGGCCCGCAGATCTTCAGGTGCCAGCAGTTCGGCATGGGCGCCGTAGGAGAGGAGCCAGGCGAGGATCTCCATCCTCCCGCCAGCCCGGAAGGTCAGCACCAGCGAGCCATCCTCGCCTTCCTGCATCTTCTGCGAGGCGTGCCAGGTCCTGTCCTTGATGGCATGGGCGATGCCGGGGGAGAAGCGGATTACCACCTCCATGGGAGGCTCCGCGACCAGGCCGAACGCCGCCTCGAGCGCCTGCTTCGCGTGGAACCCTTCCGCTATCTCGAAGCGCTCATTGCCCGGCTCGACCGCTGCGATCCTTTCCACCGCGAAGGTTCTCAAGGCTTGGCGCTCGTGGGCGTAGCCCAGCAGGTAGATGCCCCCCTTCTGGAAGAGGAGCGTGTACGGGTCCACCTGGTAGTCGACGGATTTTCCCCGGGCGGGGGGGCGATAGGAGATGGTGATCCTTTGCTGATAGAGGAGGGCGTGGCGGATCAGGCGCAGGGATTCGGCTGACTTGCTGTAATCGCGTTTTCCCTGCAAGAGCGGGTGGGAGACCTCGGAGATGCGCTCCATGTGCGCGGCCAGGCGCGGCGGCAGGACGGAATTAACCTTCCTGAAGATGGTTTGCATCTCCTCCATGAATGGGGTGCCGTTCAGCAGATCGAGCTGGGAGCGCAGCAGCGACAGGGTCATCAGCTCCTGAAGGGTGAAGCTGATCGGGGGGACATCCTTGAAGCGGGTCAGGAAGCGGTAGATCTTCTCGCCGTCCTGCCATTCGGAGATCAGCGGGTATCCTGCCTCCTGAATGGCGACCAGGTCGCGATGGATGGTGCGCCGGTTGACTCCCGTCTCCTCCGCAAGCTCACCGACGGAGATCCCGTGCCGGGCCTCGATGAGCCTGATGACGTCGTGGACTCTTCCGGCTTGTGAGTATTTCCTGGCAGGACGGCCCTTCTCCATTAGGCATTTTCAGGCGCCGGGGCTGATTGCTGCTCCCCTTCCGCGGTCTTGCCGCCGGACTTTCCCTTGCTGCGCCGCCTGCGGCGTTTCTTGACTTCGGCGTCGCCGCCGGCTGCACTGTCGGCACTGGATCCGCTGGCGGCACCTGCCTCGCTGCCGGCGCTGGGCGCACTGGCTGCACTGGCTGCACTGGCTGCACTGGCTGCGGTCGTGTCGGTCTTTGGCCTGGTCCGCGATCTGCTCGCGCTGCCGCTGTCGCCGGGCTTGGCGCCGCGGTGCCCCTTGTCACCTGCGCGACCTCTGCCTCTGTCGCCTGCAGTTTTTTCCTTGGGGGGACGGGGCTTGCTCCTCTTGTAGTCGGTGACGAACATGTCGTCCTCGGCCCACTCGGTCGGGATCTTCTGCTTGATGAAGTCCTGGATCGCCTCAAGGTAGAAGGCTCCGTCCTCGTCGGCTAAGGAGATCGCCATTCCTTCGGCTCCGGCGCGGGCGGTCCTGCCGATGCGGTGCACGTAGTCCTCGCAGTCCTGCGGCAGGTCATAGTTGATGACGTGGGAGACCCCTTCGATGTGAATGCCGCGGGAGGCAACGTCGGTGGCGATCATGATCGGCAGCTTGCCTTCCTTGAAGTCGGCCAGGATCTTCATCCTTTTTCTCTGCTCGACGTCGCCGGAGATTACCTTGCACGGGAAGTCGTTGGCGTTGAGCCGGTCCTGAAGGAACTCCGCCTCGCGCTTGGTGTTCACGAAGATCATGGTCCGCTCCATCCCCATCTTCCTGAGGAGGCCCAGGAGCAGCGGGAACTTCTCCTTGCGCGACGCGTGGTAGAGGACCTGCTCGACGCGCTCAGCGGTCATCTGCTCGGGGGTCACCGAGACCTTGGTCGGCACGTTCATGAACTCGTAGGCCAGCTCCATAACCCTGGTGTTGAGGGTGGCCGAGAAGAGCATGTTCTGTCTCTTGTCGTAGCTCGGCAGCCTTCTCAGGATGAAGCGCAGGTCGGCGATGAAGCCCATGTCGAACATCCTGTCGGCCTCGTCGATGACCAGGGCCTCGACGTCCTTCAGGGAGTAGACCTTCTGCTTCAGGTAGTCGATCAGGCGGCCCGGGGTGCCGATGACGATGTCGGCGCCGGCCTTGAGGGCGTCGCGCTGTTTCATGTAGTCGACGCCGCCGTAGATGGCCTGGATGTTGAAGCCGGTGTATTTCCCCAGCGTCTGGGCGTCCTTCTCGATCTGGACCACCAGTTCGCGCGTCGGCGCCAGGATGAGGGCCCTGGGGTGCCGTTCGTCGCCGGTTTTTGCCTGGCTGAGGAGTCTGGTGAAGAGGGAGATGAGGAAGGTGGCGGTCTTGCCGGTTCCGGTCTGTGCCTGGCCGGCGACGTCCTTCCCGGAAAGTGCTAAGGGAAGTGCTTTCTCTTGAATCGGTGTGCAGTCGGTGAAGCCGGTCTCTTCAATAGCCCTGAGAACGTCGGCCGGAATCTGCATCTCTGTGAATTTCATGTCTTCTGTTTTTCCTTTTTTTGCCTTATTTCAAGAAGATATAATTAGCACAATGTCTAAGAAATGGCAATGGAAAGCGTAGAGGCGAAAAGACGTGAAGGGTGAAGGGTGAAGGGTGAAGGG
>NZ_JBXKJL010000092.1:0-4767 GCF_056994735.1 Geomonas sp. | reverse complement strand
CTAAAACTCCGGCGTTTCCCGATAACGCCGCTCCACCTCGGCCAGGAGTAATGGTCGTTTCTTCTTGGAGCGTGCCTCCCTCATGATCGTGCGGCGGTTCCGCGCCTCTGTTTGGCACGGCGGCTCTCGGGCGGTCCGAGAGGGCAGTAGGTCGTCCACGGTGAACGGCCCGGGATGCGCGGCGTGAGCGTCCAAGGCATGCACCAACGTCGGTCCCTCCAGGACCAGCCGAATCCCCGCGTGGCGATGACCGTGAATCCGCCGCTCGTGACTCTTGGCCAAGCGAAACCAGCGCTCCCGATCGAGATTATCCTCGATCGTTTCATCCTCCTGCTCGCCGACGCAGAGGCCGGCCAGGAAGCTGAGCATCACCGTGGCCATGCCGTGGCGGATCGGATCCTCGGTCGCCTCGAATCGATCGATCAGCGCCTCGAACTTCTCCTCCCGCTCCGTGATGTCCTCGGTCCCGCGCTCCAGCGTCGCGGCCACCTCCGCGATCACGTCCCCGTATTCTCGGATCACCTCTTGCTGCTCTTCGACTTCGTCCAGCCCCGCCTTGATGCATCCCGATAACCGGCCGAGTTGCTCCTCCGCGAACCCCCTTTCCTCGCGTCCAAGTTCCGTCGGATCGACTCCTGGACCTCGCCCAACGCCTCGGCCATCCGCAAGCCGGGAGGGTGCAGCGGCCCCCCTCGATCGTCATCGAGGATCCCACGCACCGCCGCGCAATAGTCGAGCACCCCAGAGCCCGCGGGATCGACCACGGCAGGAGACAGGTTCGCCGCCGCCGTGGTCGCCGTGCCGGTGGCTTCCGGAGTCGGGGGCGTGAGGTCATCCTTTGTCTCGGCCTTCTGCCGCTGGAGCACGGCGTGTTCGATCGTCCGCAGGCCGCGCACCTTCTTCCGCATCTGGACCTTGGCATGGCTGTCGGCTTCCAAGACGGGCTTGGCCACATCGCGGAGGAAGTGGTTGTCACAGTAGCGGTGTGGCACGTCGGGGAATTCCGCCGCGATCCCCTTGACGAACGCATCCTGCTTATCCGACATCCAAAGCCCCAGGGGCGTGCCCAAGGATCGGGCCCACTCTTTGGCCGTCTTGATCAGGCGTCGGACCTCGTCCTCGGTCGCAGAGATCAACGGCTCAGCGAACCACACCCGCTTCTGGGTCAACTCGCGCACGACGTAGAGGGCCTCGTGTCCCTTCTCGGGCTGGAGGCCGTCGATGCAGAGAATGATCTCCGCCACGGATTCGTATTGTCGGCGGAGTGACTCGGCGTCTTGCTGACGCGCTGCGAGCATGACCTGGTAACGTCGGATGTAGTGGTCGATCGCATCTTCGGAGAGGTTGCCGTTCACCATTGGTTGAGGTGGACCCCATTGTCTAAGTAGGTCCGCAAAACGTTTTTGACATTACATCCTCAGCCAGAAGTGCTCGGAGAGCACCCCGGCTTTCCGGAGCGCTTCCCGGGCAGGTAGTTCGCTGAGGTAGCCGATGAAGCGGTCGACCTGCGTATCGATGGAGTCGTACCGATGGTTGGCCAACATGACTCGTTTACCATGACGCCACAGATGATCCATTGGATTCAGGTGCGGGGAGCGCTTGGGCAGCCACAGCAATTCGATCTCGTAGTCGTCGGCCAGGGACCGCGAGTCCTCGGCCGTGTGGCTGGAGTCCTCGTCAAGCAGCAAGGCGACATGCCACCCGCGGTAGTGCTCATGGATCTCGTCCAGGAACGCCTCACAATCGGGGCCACGCTGCTGGCGACGGGCCAGGAACAGCCGGTGGCCGGTCAGGATGTTGATCGACCCGAAGAGGGCGCGTTTCGCATTGCCACCGCTGATCGCCACCGGTGCGGGTTGGCCGCGCACGGCCCAACCGGCGTGCAGAGGCGGAAACAACCGCAGGTCGGTCTCGTCCTCAGCCAAGAGCACGCTTCGCGGGGGCAGGTTTCTCAGCCGCCGCCGGATGGCGCGTTTTTTTCTCGCGCTCGGGGTCGGGCGGCAAGACGTAGCGGGATCGTTTCCACACGTAGTCCAGGCGCCGCATCTGACGGCGGATGGTGTCGTCGGACAACCGCTGGCCGCTGCACCGCTCCAGATCCGCTTGGAGAAGAGGAATGGTCCAGTTCGGTCCGGGATAGCCCAACTGGTCAGGGCGTTGCTGCAGGGCGGCCAGCAGTAGTGCCTCCAGTTCCTCCGTCCAGACACTGGGCCGGCCACCGCTGTAGCGGTCTTCGAGGGCCGTTGCCTTACCGCCGGTCTCGAAGGCACGCGCCCAGTTATAGACCGTCTGCCGCGTCACCCCGAGCTTCTCGGCGACCTCGGAGACGGATTCGCCTTCGTCTAACGCCAGGATGGCCAGCAGGCGCCGGCCGTAGCTGGCATCTTCAGTTGCCCGTAGCCGGGCGGAAATTTGGTGCCGTTGCGACGACGTGAGCCGAACATCGATCATGGCAGCCCTCCATCTGCAGGCTACCAACGCGGATTTCCACGGCCGGGAACTCCCTCACAATTCCTCAGCGAAGGTCCCCGTTTTCTCGGAGATCCGGAGGATTCCCGTCCGGCCCGTGTGAGGGAGTTCCCGGGTGGAAGCACATCCCACCGTTCATCAGTTCGGTTGAACATAATTCGGCATGCTGCGGAGCTGATTCAGCTCCACAGCCATTTTCTCGATCCCGCCGACCGTTCTCAAGGGTCCTGCCTTGGTTCCATGAGTCGCGATCAATACGATCAGTGGCAGGCATCCCACACGAAACTCCCTCACATCTCGGAGTCTGGGTCGTGGACGACTCGCTTTGCCAACGCTACTTCCTGGAACCCAACGACACCCTCCACCGACGCTATGAGGCGTTGCGGGCGTACTTCGTCCAGCGGCGGCCCCTCCGGGAGATCGCCACCCAATGCGGATACACCTACGACACCTTGCGTCAGGTGATTCACCAGTTCCGATGCCAGTGTCGTTCGGGCTCGCCCCCCCTTTGTTCGCGACCCCGCAGTACGGGCGTCCGGCCCACACTCCAGGGCCTCGCCCCGAGACCCCCGAAGTCGCCGACCAGCGATGTCTGCGCCTCGACCCAGGACGACGACTGGGCAGTCGCGTCGCGGGCATCTTCCTGTTCCTGCCGCTGCTGGCCCACCTCCGGTTCGATCACCTCGTCGCCCAAGCAGGCTATCCCGGCACGGCCATGATCCCGCCTCACGGCGCGATGCTGAGCCTGCTGGCCTTGAAGCTCCTGGACAAGGAGCGACGAAGCCATATCAGCGACTTCAATTGTGATGAGGGCTTGGGCCTCTTTGCCGGTCTGAACGTCCTGCCCAAGACCGCCTTTGCCACCGAGTATTCCTATCGCACCCCGCAAGCTCACCAACAGCGCCTCCTCATGGGTTGGATCGCCGCTCTGGCCCCACGTTTGTTCCCGGACGGGCGGGCCTTCGCCCTGGACTTCCACGCCATCCCCTTCCGGGGAGATCCTTCCGTCCTGGACAACCACTACCTGCCCCGACGTGGCAAAGCCGGTCCCAGTGTCCTCTGCTTCTTCGCCCAGGAGCAGGGGAGCCGCGTCGTCTGCTATGGCAATGCCAACTTGACTCGGGCCGATCAGCCCGGGGAACTGATGCGGTTCGTCGCGTTCTGGCACGAGGTGACGGGACTCGATCCCCAGTGGCTGTACTTCGACAGCAAGGTCGTCCCCTACCCGGAATTGTCCCGGATCAACCAGCGGGGGATCCACTTCGTCACCATCCGCCGACGGGGTGCTGCGGTCATCCGTCGCCTGCGTGCCCTGCCGCTCCGAGCCTGGCAGCACGCCGTCATCGATACTCCCAACCGTTGTCATCGACGCATTCGATTTGTGGATGAGCAAGTCCGATTGCCGGGCTACGAGGGGGTGATCCGCCAGCTGGCCGTCGATGGACTGGGACGGGAGCAGCCCACCTTGTTCCTGTCCAACAACCTGGCGGAGACGGCGCGAGCGCTGATCATTCGCTATGCCGGGCGTAACGGCGTGGAAGACGGCTTGGGCAGCAGCGTCAACTTCTTCCACCTGGACTGCCTGGCCAGCGAGGTGCGGTTGAACGTGGACCTGGATGTGGCGTTGACGGTGCTGGCGCATGGCTGCTACCGCTGGCTGGCGCGGGGCCTGAAAGGCTTCGACCGCTGTGCTCCGAAGCAGGTGTACCGCAAGTTCGTCGAGACCGCCGGGGAGGTGGAGATCCACGAGGGCTGGATCGTGGTCCGGCTCGACCGCCGGAGCCACGACCCGATCCTACGGGAGGCGGCGTTGGACCATCGGTGTCCCCCGGTCCCGTGGTTGAACAACCTCCCGGTCACCTTCACCTACACCTGACGATCAAGGTCTGACAGTCGTACGATCGTGAGGGAGTTCCCGGCCGTGGAAATCCGCGATGGACTCCCGGCGGAGACTGGTGGCGATGGCCCAAGCATCGGGCGACATCAACCGAGATCGAAGAGGCGGTCTACCGGACGCATACGATCGCCCCGCACGTCCCGCCCCGCCGAATCATTCTGGAGTCATTCCAGGAGGTATTCAGCCCATATCGATGACCACCTCGCCCCCAGCCCGGCCACGGCGGCGCCGGCGCTTGGCGCCGGAGGCCCCTGGGCTCACGCGGAGGGCTCAGCCCCCCATCAAGGTCGGTACGCGTCCTATATCCGTCGGTGGACCACAGTTCGGTGAGGTGTGGTCCACCAGATGGCTACGGCCGGCATTACGACCGCCTCGAAGACAACAAGGACCAATTATCATCC
>NZ_JBXKJL010000091.1:0-2457 GCF_056994735.1 Geomonas sp. | reverse complement strand
AACCGCCTCAGTAGAATTCACGCAGGCTTTCGTCGATACCTTTGAGCGTCTCGTACCAGAACTCTCTTGCCGCCTCCACCCGGTCGTTGTCAAACTTCTCCAGCCATTCCCCCAGCCGGGGGTCCTGCTCGCCGTCGACCTCCTTTTTCCGTTTCAGGAAGCTGTGCAGGTAATCGACGTTCACCTGGGACTCCCAGAAGATCGCGCTGTTGTGGCTGTGAAGGCGGCTTGCGAGAACGTCGATGGCGTGCAGGAACTGCTCCCTGCAACCGTACAGCGAGCCCAGGACCTCAGGGAGCATCTCCTCCGCCCAGCCGCGGTGAAAGCGGCAGGTGCCGAGATTGTCGAGGATCAGTTCCTTCTTCATGCGCTCCGCGCACATTCTTCCCAGTACCCTTGGCGGCACGAAGTCGCTGCCGTAGATCATGTAGTATTTCCCCATGATGGCCATCGGGGCCAGCACGCCGGGGACCCAGTACTGGTTCGGCACCACCCACCCGCGCCTGCCGAAGGCGATGTAGAGCAGGCGGTCATGGAGCGCCACCCCCTTCTCCCGCGAATGGATCCGGCTCCACTTGCGCACTCCCTCCCCGAAGTCGATGACACCGCGACGTTCCAGGATCGCGTCGATCAGTTCGCAGCCTAACTCGGCATTGTGCATCGAATCGGCCACCAGGTCGAACCCGCTTACCTCCCAACGTGGCAGCCTGCTGACTCCGAGTTCCTCCGGGTTCAGCAGCTTCGCGTCCAAAAGGTCCATCAGCCAGGCCAGCACCCCTCCGCCGGAGATGGCGTCGAAGCCCATGGCGTCGCAGTGGTGGTTCAGTTTTTCCGCCGCCCGCTGATCGAAGATGCCGCAGAGCGGACCCATGGTCTGGTACGGTTCGTAATCCTTCTTGTACATGCTGCTCATCTTCTTGCAGACCGCGGCGCACGGCTCGCCGCAGGTGGCCTGCTGTTTGGCGGTGATCGTCTCCTCGTTGAACTGCTTGAGATAATGATCGACCACGAAGTTCCGGTGCAGGGCCTGGCGCTGTTCCTCGCTCCAGGAAATGGTGCGGTAGTTGAAGGCCAGGATCCTCCCTCCCATGGTGGCGAAGTTGACGCCGAAGGTGCCGCCGGTCTGCAGCTTCTCGTCATAGCGATACTTGGTGGTCGCCTCCAGGTCCTTTTGGATCAGTCGCAGGCTGTACTTGTTCTCGAACCACTCGTCGGCCACCTTCTTGTCGCGGAAGTCCTCGCCCACCATGGTGCCGCCGTAAATGATGGCTGCGATGCCGTGTTTCCGAAGCATGGCGCTGCCGAAGCCGCCACGGCCTGCCCAGGTATCGACGAAGCTGATCCTCCCCTTGCTGATGGGGACCGACATGATCCCTCCCATGTCGGTGCGCAGGGCGGCCGGGCCGGTGACCAGGATGCGCGGATCGTTTTCGTAGCGGGAGCCGAAGATCTCGTAGACCCGGTCGGTGAGGGCGTAGCCCCCCCCGCGCCCCGATCTCCAGATCGACTCCACATCGATCGGGACAACCTCCACCTCGATCTCCTCACTGTGGTTACGGTTCAGGACGAGGACCGACGGGGCAGGGGCCTTGCCGACCAGGCTCAGCATGTTTATTCCGAGGTTGTCGAAGATGAGCCCCGCCCCCCCCATGGAGCTGATGTAGTACCCCTCCCAGCAGGGGGACTCTCCGGTCACCACCAGCCGGTTCGAGCCGGGAAAGATGGAGCCGGCGAAGATACCGACGCCGAAATTGAGGCTGCGGTACTCCCTGGTCAGGTGGATGCCGAGGTCAACGGGACCGAAGTAGCGCTGGAAGTCGTACTTTCTCGTTTTGTAGAATCCGGTGCCGGCATCGACCAGAAGCACCCTCTGATACATGTTCATAACTCACCTTTTGGCTGTTTAATTGCGGCCGCGATTGCCACTTTCACACATTTTCGTCGTTCAACACGCTACGTCATCAGTCAAACTGATTAGCGCTAATCTTCCGCTATGAGATTGTCATCCCCGAATGCCCATATCGGGGATCCAGATTTCACGTCGTTTAGGAGCTGGATTCCCGATCAGAATCGCTTCGGGAATGACAGTTTTAGAAGCTGGCGGAAGATTGGTACCAATCAGGTCAGTCAATCACCTGTAGATCCGTTAGATCCGGTAGAACGTTTTGCAGGTTGATCCATACCCTTATCGGGGTACAGGCACCTGCGAACGGCATCAAGTTGATAAACACCAATCTTAATTTAGCAGAATATGCCGCGTTGTATACCTGGCAAATGACTGGTTCTTAAATGGAAGTAGCTGAGATAGCTAGCGATAGTAGCCGTGACAGGCCGAGGATGCTACTTGCCAAGGTGGTCCAGTGCTTTCCGCAAGGGGGCATTGGAAACCTTGATCATCCCGGTGAGGGGGGTGTTCATCTCCAGGATAATAAAAATCGCCCCCGATACCGATACCGC
>NZ_JBXKJL010000090.1:0-3597 GCF_056994735.1 Geomonas sp. | reverse complement strand
AATCGTGCAACGCCGCCGTGGCCCTGGCAGCGGCAGAGCTTTTGGCAGGGGAAGGCTTTCCCGTCTCGGAAGAGGCCATGGTGGCCGGCGTGGGGCAGGCCCGCTGGCCCGGCCGCATGGAGCTTTTTCCGGGCCAACCCCGCATCCTTCTCGATGGCGCCCACAACCCCGCAGGCGCCGAGGCCCTGGCCGGGGCACTGTCGGAGATTCCCCGCCGGAGGCTGCTGATGGTAATCGGCGTCATGGCCGACAAGGAGCTGGCCGGTCTGCTGTCACCCCTCTTGCCGCTGGCGGACCAGATCTTCTGCGTGGCCCCTGCCCTTGAACGTGCCCTCGCCACGGGGCGGCTGGCGAAGTTCTGCCGGGAGACGGGAGTCAGTGCCCGGGAGGCAGGCTCGGTGGCAGAGGGCGTGGCCGCCGCCCGCGAGTTTGCCGGTCCCGACGATCTCATCGTGGTCTGCGGCTCCCTCTTTACCGTCGGCGAGGCGAGGAGCGAGCTGCTGTCTAAAAAGTTTGAAGGGTTCAGAGGGTAGGGGGCGACGCGGGATGCCCCCTCGCGCTGCGTCGCTGGGTAGCACCCAAGGTGTGCTCCCTCGCGACACGTCCCCCCCTTGACAAAGGGGGGACAGGGGGGATTTGCTTCTGGCACCAGACCGAGGAGGCCCCTTCCCCCGCCCCGTGCCTGAGGGCTGAAGCGCCCTTCTGCGCGCAAGCCTGACCCACTCTCCTCAAGGGGAGGGGAGCCCGTTATCCTGCAATTGCCAGAACTGGTGAGAACTTGCATTGGAGTGCAATGAAAGCTGCAAGAGCCTTGGGGCTCCTCTTATATCTTCTTCCCTCTGCCGCCCTGGCACAGGCTGAACAGCCTGCCAAGGCTGCGGAGGCGCCGCCGGCCGTCGCCTCGACACCGGCGGTGGCGGCGGCCACCCTGCAGGCGGTAACGGCTGCCGGGTCACGACAGGCTGCGCCTTCGCCCCAGCCCGCGCCAGCGGCGACGCACAATGCGGCCGGCGGCGACGACAAGGCGGTCAGCATCAAGGCCGACGACCTCTCTCTCGACGTCCAGTCCGATACCTACCGCGCCAAGGGAGACGTTCACGTTGTCCAGGATGGCGTATCACTCCTTGCCGACAGCGTGATCTACCAGCGGTTCTCCGACGATGCCTTCGCCGAGGGGCACGTCCTCATGGAGAAGAGCGGAGACACCCTGAAGGGTGACCGCGCCTCCATCAACATGCTCTCCCATAAGGGGGAAATCTCCAAAGGCGAACTCTTCATCAAGAAGTCCAACTTTCATGTGCGCGGGGAGCGCATCTTGAAGACCGGGGACGAGGATTACCGGATCGACCGCGGGACCTTCACCACCTGCGACGGGGACAAGCCCAGCTGGAGGTTCGAGGCGAGGAAACTCGATGTCACCCTCGACGAGTTCGCGACTGCGCGCGATGCCGTCTTTTATGCCGGAGACATCCCGCTCCTCTACACCCCGTACCTCCTCTTCCCGGTGAAAAGGGAGAGGCAGTCGGGCCTCCTGATCCCCAAGCTCGGGCGCTCCACGAAAAAAGGATTCTATATCAGCCAGCCCTATTACTGGGCAATCGACGACAGCCAGGACGCCACCTTCAACCTCGACCTGGAAAGTTCGAGGGGGGCAGGAGCCGCGGTCGATTACCGTTACATGAGAGCGCAGGGGAGCGAGGGGCGCTTCCGGGGCTTCGGCATCTACGATACCAAGGTGGAGCGGTTTCGCGGCGAGATCGACCAGAACCACCTGGAGCTGCTGTCGCCCACTACCACCCTGGCCTCCAGCATTCATCTCATCACCGACCGCTCCTACTACCTCGATTACGGCGAGCTCGCCGGCGACTATAACCGGCAGCTGCTCGAATCGAGCGTCTCCTTCGACCACCGGTGGGAGCGCTACACGGTGGCAGCCGAGGCCCGCTACACCGAGGATCTGCTCGGGGCCAACAACGACACCACCTTGCAGAGGGTTCCGGCCCTGAGCTTCACCGCTGCCGGTGACAAGCTCGGTCCCCTTTTCTTCTCCATGGATTCGGGATTCACCAACTTCTACCGCAACGTCGGGGTGAGCGGAGAGCGCCTGGAACTCCATCCGCGCCTTTCCTTCTA
The DNA here is from genome assembly GCF_056994735.1 of Geomonas sp. Taxonomy (NCBI): domain Bacteria; kingdom Pseudomonadati; phylum Thermodesulfobacteriota; class Desulfuromonadia; order Geobacterales; family Geobacteraceae; genus Geomonas; species Geomonas sp. Next base: position 1,464 of record NZ_JBXKJL010000090.1, on the reverse strand, counting down.
CGCCAAGCCGACCAGCGCCCTCGATTTCTCCGCCTACGGAGCCTATCGCCAGCGATTCTACAACTCCTACGGCACCGGAGCCCCCAACGACGGCCAGGAAGTCGGCCAGGCCGACGGCGGGGCCAAGCTGTCCCTGCCGCTGGAAAGGATCTACGACGGCCAGGTGCGCCATCTGCTGATTCCCTCGCTGGAGTATGGCTACGTTCAGCACCAGTTCGACGACGATGTCCCCTTCTTCGACTATAACGACAGGGTGCTCGGGCAGAGCATCGGCACCTGGTCCCTTGCCAGCGTGATTACCGGGAAGTATGCCGCCACCCCCGGCACTGCGCCTGAATACCGCGATCTCGTCTACCTGAGGCTGTCGCAGGGCTACCAGTTTTCCGGGGAGCGCCGGGACCTCCTCACCCTGGTCGACAGGCACCACCACCTGACCGACCTGATGCTGGAGGGGCGCGTAAGCCCGGTCAAGAGTTTCTCTCTCGCCCTCGATGGCCGCTACAATCCCATCGACAACAACCTCTCGACCGGAAACATCGCGGCGGAGTACAAGGGGGAGGGGACGAACCTGGCCTCAGTCGCTTACCGCTTCTCCCGCGACAATGTCGAATACATGGAAGGACGCCTGGCCTTCCCGCTGTCGAAACACTTCTCCGCCATGCTTTTGGGCCGTTACTCGTTCGACAAGGGGGGATTCCTGGAATCCCGTTACGCCCTCGAGTACAAGCAGCAGTGCTGGAGCGTGATCGCCGCCTATGCCGACAGGGTCGCCACCAGCACCGTCTCCGCCAACAAGGAGTTCACCATCAATTTCAACCTCTACGGCATCGGCTCCTTGGGACCCGTGCGGACGTTCTGAGGCCGGAACCTTAAGAAGTTGACACAATTGCTTTTTCCGGTGTATCAATGATGGTCGGGAAAAGTTCGCAGGATGCAGCAAGGGATAAAAAATCGCCTCGGAGGTTTCATGCGTCAGACATTTACCCCCACTTCTTTGCTGGTCACAGGGGGGGCAGGCTTCATCGGCTCCAACTTCATACACCACTTCATGGCCGGCAACCCCGGCTGCAAGGTCGTCAACCTCGACCTCCTCACCTATGCGGGCAATCTGAACAACCTGACCGCGCTGCAGGGCAATCCCGACTACCGCTTCGTGAAGGGCGACATCTGCGACGGAGCCCTGGTCACCAGGCTCCTTGCCGAGGAGAAGGTCGACGCCGTGGTCCATTTCGCGGCCGAATCCCATGTTGACCGCTCCATCACCGGCCCCGAGATCTTCGTCAAGACCAACGTGCTCGGCACCCAGACCCTGCTCGAGGCGAGCCGACTCCACTGGGAGAAGTTCCCGAACTTCCGCTATCTGCAGGTATCGACCGACGAAGTCTACGGCAGCCTCGGCCCCGAAGGGTATTTCACCGAAGAGACGCCGCTGGCCCCCAACTCCCCGTATTCGGCCAGCAAGGC
>NZ_JBXKJL010000089.1:0-5081 GCF_056994735.1 Geomonas sp. | reverse complement strand
GCGCTGGAGGCGCTGGGCAATCGCGGGGTCGAGGTCCTCTCCTGCGGCGTCTGCCTCGACTTCTTCAAGAAGAAGGAGAAGCTGGCGGCGGGAGGAGTCACCAACATGTTCACCATCGCCGAGAGCCAGCTGAAGGCACGGAACGTCGTGCGGCTGTAACCGCAGGAGTCGGGCTGTTAACGTCCCCCTTTGGCAAAGGGGGATTTAGGGGGATTTGATTTTCCGACTCAGAGGCAAATCCCCCCCGCCCCCCCTTTGCCAAAGGGGGGAGGGTATCGTTCTAGCTCGTTGGCCGCGTCGCCGTAACTATCGGCCTTCCCGATATTTTGCTTGACAATGTGCCGGAATATCCACTAAAGTGACTCTCTTGCCGCGGGATACCTGCGCGCCCTTGCCGGCGCTTTGCGCGGTGTCACTAAAATAAACGAGCAATCACGGTAACTTGTAAGGTTCCATGTTCGCAACATTATCAGATAAACTCGACCTGGTTTTCAAGAAGCTTCGCGGTCAAGGTGTAATGACCGAGGACAACGTCAAGGACGCGCTGCGTGAAGTGCGCCTGGCGCTGCTCGAAGCCGACGTAAACTTCAAGGTCGTGAAAGATTTTATAGAGAAGGTCCGCGTCCGATCGATCGGCACGGAGGTGCTGCAGAGCCTCGCCCCCGGCCAGCAGGTGATCAAGATCGTCCACGACGAGCTGGTCGAGCTCATGGGCGGTTCCGAGGACAACTCTCTTGACCTGGCAGCCAAGCCGCCGGTCGCCATCATGATGGTCGGCCTTCAGGGTGCCGGTAAGACCACCTCGTGCGGCAAGCTGTCGAGATACCTGAAGGCGACGCTGAAGAAAAAGCCGCTGCTCGTTCCCGCCGACATCTACCGTCCGGCCGCTATCGAGCAGCTGAAGGTGCTGGGTCGTCAGCTCGGCATCGAGGTCTTTGATTCTTCCGCTGACCAGAAGCCGCTGGAGATCTGCCGCGCCGCGCTGCGTTACGCGACCCTCAACGCCTTCGACGTCGTCATCTACGATACCGCCGGCCGCCACCAGATAGACGACTACCTGATGAACGAGCTGGAGGGGATCCGGGACGAGCTGGCACCGCGCGAGATCCTCTTCGTCGCCGACGCCATGACCGGCCAGGAGGCCGTCAACGTGGCATCCGGCTTCAACGAGCGCCTCGGCATCACCGGCGTTATCCTGACCAAGCTTGACGGCGACGCCAAGGGCGGGGCTGCTCTCTCCATCAAGGCCGTGACCGGCAAGCCGGTCAAGTTCGTGGGCCTTGGCGAGAAGCTCGACGCGCTCGACGTCTTCCACGCCGACCGTCTGGTCTCCCGCATCCTCGGCATGGGCGACGTGCTGACCCTGATCGAGAAGGCGCAGGCTACCTTCGACGAGAAGGAGTCCGAGCGTCTCCAGCAGAAGATGAAGAAGAGCGGGCAGTTCGACCTGGAGGATTTCAGGAACCAGCTGCAGCAGATAAAGAAGATGGGCTCGCTCGAATCGATAATGGGCTTGATCCCGGGCATGGGCAAGATGATGAAGCAGATGCAGGGCGCCCAGCCTTCCGAGAAGGAGCTCAAGCGCATCGAAGCCATCATCGACTCGATGACCGCGAAGGAGCGGGCGAACCATACGATCATCAACGGCAGCCGGAGGATCAGGATTGCCAAAGGCAGCGGCACCAGCGTCCAGGAAGTGAACCAGCTCCTGAAGCGCTTCACCGAGGCACAGCGGGTGGTCAAGCAGTTGCAGAAGATGGGCCCCAAGGGTCTTATGAAAGGCATGAAGGGGATGGGCAAGGGGATGTTTCCCTTTTAGCAGCCCTCCTTTGACGACAGCGATAAATCAAGTAGAGTTAGTACGTTCAGATAGACCACTTACACGATTGCGGATCATAGATCCGAGAACACCAGGAGGAAGCAAATGGCAATAAAGATCAGACTTGCACGTGCAGGCGCTAAGAAGAAACCTTTTTACCAGGTAGTAGTTGCAGACTGCCGTAGCCGCAGGGACGGTCGTTTCATCGAGAACGTCGGTACCTACGACCCCAACAAAAACCCGGCAGTGTACAACCTGGAAGAAGGCAAGACCCTTGAGTGGCTCGGCAAGGGAGCTCAGCCCACCGACACGGTCAAGCAGATCCTGAAGAAAACCGGCATCTGGGAGAAATTCGTCTCTCCGGCCGCTTAATTCTCGTCAGTTCCGGTCAGCCGGTCATCCCACACTACAGAGGATAGCGACATGAAAGAGCTTGTAGAGACCATCGCCAAGGCACTTGTTGATGACCCGACCCAAGTCAGAGCTACCGAAGAGTTGGAAGAAGACACCACAGTCATCAAGCTCACAGTTGCGAAGGAAGACATGGGCCGCATCATTGGCAAGGAGGGTCGCACTGCAAAGGCGATCCGTACCCTCCTGAACGCTGTTTCCACAAAGGATAACAAGAAAGCAATCCTTAAAATCGTAGAGTGATAGATGTCCGGTAGTAAGAATGTAGTGATCGGAAAGATCCAGGCTCCGCATGGAATCAAGGGACAGCTGCGCGTCATCCCTTTTGCCGGCGACGCCTCCAGTATTTCCAAGCTTAAAAGCGTCTTCGTGAAATCCCCGACCGGGGCCATGGAGGAATTCTCCGTGGTTTCCGCAAAGGCGCACGGCAAACGGGTGATCCTGACCCTGAAGCCTTTTGACAACATCAACCAGGTGCTGCACCTTGTCGGCCGCGAGATCTGGGCCGACAGGGGCACTCTTCCTGAACTCCCCTCCGACGAGTTCTACTGGTCGGATCTCCTGGGACTCGAGGTCGTATCCGAGGAGGGGGAAGTGCTCGGTGAGTTGATCGACATCATCGAGACCGGCAGCAACGACGTGTACGTGGTAAAGAAAGACGGGCGCGAGATCCTGATCCCGGCGCTCGACGATGTGGTGCTGGCGGTCGATCTGGATGCCAGCAGCATGACGGTCTCTCTTCCCGAGGGGCTGCTCGATCTATGAAATTCGACATTCTGACCCTGTTCCCGGCAATGTTCGACGGGCCGCTGACCGAGAGCATCCTCAAGCGCGCCACCGAGAACGGGTTGATAGAGATCGCCCTGCACAACATCCGTGACTGGGCTCTCGACAAACATGCCACGGCCGACGACGCCCCCTATGGAGGCGGAGCCGGGATGGTCATGAAGGTCGAGCCCATTGCCGGGGCGATCGAAGCGGCCAAGGAGAGGAATCCCGACTCCAAGGTGATCCTGACCACCCCCTGCGGGCGCCCCTTCGACCACACCGTGGCGGAAGAACTCTCGCGGGAGGAAGGACTCATCATCATCTGCGGCCGCTATGAAGGGGTCGACGAGCGGGTGCGGAAACTCTTCGTCGATGAGGAGATCTCCCTGGGTGACTTTGTCCTCACCGGCGGGGAAATCGCCGCGATGGTGATAGTCGACGCTGTTTCGCGCCTGGTTCCCGGGGTATTGGGACATGGCGACTCCGCTCTTTATGATTCATTCGCCGATGGACTGCTGGAGTATCCGCAGTACACCAGGCCCCCCGAATTCAGGGGTGAGAAGGTTCCCGACGTGCTCCTTTCCGGCAACCATGCCGAGATCGCCAAGTGGCGGCGCAAGGAGTCGATCATGCGAACCCTCGCCTCCCGCCCGGAACTCCTCGACAACCTCGAGTTGAGCCCGGCTGACAAAAAGCTTTTGGCCGGGGTGCTTAAATGAGCGCCGCTGCCAACTTCAGCATCGCGCTGATACACTACCCGGTCTATGACAAGAACCATGACATCGTGGCCACGGCGGTCACCAACCTGGATATTCACGACATAGCCAGGTCCGCCCGCACCTTCGGCGTCTCGCGCTACTACATAGTCACTCCGGTGGAGGAACAGCGACGGCTCGTTGGGAAGATCACGACGCACTGGCTCGAGGGTTGGGGTTCCACCTACAACCCGAAGCGGAAGCTGGCGCTGGAGCTGGTGCAGACGGAAACGACGCTGCAGGCTGCCATCAGCGACATCGAGCAGCGGACCGGAAAGAGGCCGAAGCTGATCGTGACCGGCGCCTCCGGCAGGCCCAACAGTGTGAGCTTTGACAAGTTGAAGTCCCTGATGGATGAAGCGCCGGATCAGCCTTTCCTGCTCCTGCTCGGTACCGGATGGGGACTGACGGAGCAGGTTTTCAACAGCAGCGATTACGTGCTGGAGCCGATCAGCGGCGGTGGGGATTACAACCATCTTTCCGTCAGGTCGGCAGCAGCCATCATGCTGGACAGGCTTTTCGGGCGTTAGAGAGTCTTCTCCCCCCTTTGAAAAAGGGTGCCGGGGGGATTTGGCAATATTGGCAGCGGTGGAAAATCCCCCTAAATTCCCCTTTGTTAAAGGGGGACTTGAACGGGTAAATGATATAGCTAGCAGTGAACAGTAGAAATCGGCATTTGCCACAGTTTAAATCTTGCAAGTCTAGAGGTTACAGATAAGGGAGGAAGTGCAACATGAACAAGATTGACATGATTGAAATGGCACAGATGAAGAAGGCGATCCCCAAGTTCGTTCCCGGCGACACCATCAAGGTGCAGGTAAGGATCGTTGAGGGTGACAAGAGCCGTATCCAGGCTTTCCAGGGCGTCTGCCTTGGCCGTCAGAACGGCGGTATCCGCGAGTCCTTCACCGTGAGGAAGATCTCCAACGGCGTCGGCGTCGAGAGGGTTTTCCCGCTGCACTCGCCGTCCGTTGAGGCGATTGAAGTTGTGACCCGCGGCCAGGTGCGTCGCGCGAAGCTTTACTACCTGCGCAAGCTGCGTGGCAAGGCTTCCAGGATCAAGGAAAGAAAATACGTCGCCGGCCAGTAACAGGTCAGCGCGAAGTTCTCGTAAGAAAAGCCCCGGTCGGATCGACCGGGGCTTTTCTTATTGTGCGCCCGGCAGGGCGCGTGGTGCGTAAGCACCATCGAATCAGCCGTGGTGGCTGGTTCGTGACTTGGAGGTGCAAGTCCTCTACGGACCCTGATGGTGGGAACCGTTAGCCGAACGGCAAGGGTGTCCGGGGCGACCCGGAATCTGAAGGAAGCCGCAGGCAAAGCCCCGGCCT
>NZ_JBXKJL010000088.1:0-7273 GCF_056994735.1 Geomonas sp. | reverse complement strand
TGTTGTCGGTGGTGAAACTCGAGGTGAACGGCACCAGGTTGTTTCCGGCCAGGTCGGTCACTGCCGCGGTCGCGTGGACCGTGTAGACGCCGCCCCGCACCATGGCGCTATTGGGCTTGATGGTGGCTGTCGTGCCGGCAAGGGTGACGGTTGCCGGGACCGGTGCTCCGGCCGGGTCAGTGAGATAAACCGAGGCCGGAACCACCGTCCCCGATGTCACGGACTCGTTGAAGGTGACAGTGGCGCTGGAGGTGGTGACTACCTTGGTCGCCCCGTTGGCCGGCGAGACGGAAGCAACCGTGGGACGTACGATATCTTCCACTGTGAGAGTCAGACCCAAGCTTCCGGAGTATCCGGCAGCGTCGTACCCGTAGCACGTGACGGTGACGGTCGAGTAAGGTGCGGCGTTAGTCGGTATCCCGAAGACGAAATCCTCGCTGGTCGAGAGGGTCGAGGTTATGTACTTGTTCATCGAGGCGCTGGCCGCTCCACTGGCGTTGCAATAGACGCGGACGACACCGACGTTATCGGTGATCCTGGCTGTAACAGTCGCGGTCTCGCCAGGTTTGTATTTCACCGAGGTCCCCGGGCTGCTGAGGCTGCCCGTCGGGGGGACTGCATCACGCAGCACCAGGTTGCGCACTGCCGGAGGCTGGGTGATGTTTCCGTAGGCGTCCTTGGCCGTCGCGGTGAGCTGAATGGTTCCGGCCGAGGTGAAGCTCGTCGGAATCGGCACGTTACTGAAGTAAGCGGTCAGGCTCTTGCCGGTAGCGAAGGTCTGAGTCTGGGTCCAGTTCAGTTCTCCACTGGCGCTCAGGGTGACCTCCTTGATGTCGGAGTCGTCGTCAGCCTTGACGTTGACCGAGAAGGACCCGTTCCCCATGTATACCGAAGCCCCTTCAGTCGGAGTGGTGATGGAAACGACCGGGGGAGCCGTGTCGACGGCGTACAGGGTCTTGTCCGTCGAGCCAAGCGTGCCGGTGGCGGTCTCCGCGACGCAGGAGATGGTGTAGGGCGCCGAGGAGGTGAGCGAGTCCGCCAGGGTGAAGCTCATGCTGCGGGTCACCGAGATCTGCGGCGGGTCGAAGGTCTCGACCAGGGATCCGTCGGAGACGTTGCCCGAGACGTTGCAGGAGAGCTTGGTTATGCCCCCCGCGAAGCCGGCCGAGACGGTGGCCGTGCCGGTCTCGCCGGCGCGGTACCTGGTGGTCTCACCCGGGCTGGTGACCGTAAGGGTCGGCCTGCTGCTGGCCTGGGCAGAGATCTCTGCAGGGGTGAGCGCCCTCTTGTAAATGGTGAACTCGTCCAGCTTGCCGTTGAAGGTGTTCCCCAAACCGGGGCCGTTGCCGAACATCAGCGCCCCCGAGGTGTCGCGGATGCCGCTGCCGGCGCTATAGGCTGAGCTGGCCTTTTCCACCCCGTCGATGTAGACCTTCATCACGTTCTGGTCGTTGTCTACCACCGTGGCGAAATGGTACCACCTCCCCGAAACGACGCTGCCTGCTGGGGTATTAGCGCTGACCGTTGTGTTGTTGATCAGGGCCTGCGGTGTCGAGTTGAAGTGCAGGAACCCGGTGTTGTTCAGCCACAGGGCGAACTCCCTGTTCTCGCAGCCGGTGGTGCAATCAGGGGTGTTTCCCTTCCAGTAGATGTTGGCCCAGACCCTGTCGAAGGAGTTCAGGTAGAACCAGCCGGTGAACGTGAGGTTGCGGTCGCTGTGGAAGGCCGGGGCGTCGTTGAAGCTCACGTAGTCATTGTTGTCGTAATAGGATGCCGAGGTGCCGATCACCCCGGGGGACGCGAAGGTGACACCGTTGAGAGTGCCGGTGTTGCCGTTGCCCGAGTAATCCTGCATGGTCCCGTCCATGTGCCACATTCCCGAGATGGCTGCATCCCTCTGGTTCAGCGGCAGCAGTTCGATGACGCGGCTCACCGGGTCGGTGGCATTGCCCGCCGCATCCCTGCTGGTGATGTCGAGGACGTTCTGGCCTAGGGCCAGCGGGTAGAGCAACTGCCAGGTGTGGTTTCCGTCCATGGGCACCACCTGCAGCCCATTGATCCTGATGGAGGAGCCGGCCTCCTTGGTGCCGCGCAGCACCACCAGGTTGTTGTAGGTCGTGGTGGGGACGTCCTCCAGGGTCGGTGCCACGGGCGCGACGCGGTCGGCAGAGATCCCGGCGGTGTAGATCTCCGTGATGTCTTCAGGCAAGAGGGTGCGCCGGTACATCGATACCTCGTCTATGTACCCCTGGAAGAGCTGCACCATCCCCTGCCTGCCGCCGATTCTGAACTCGTTCTGGGCGGTAGAGTAATCTCCTACGTTTCCGCTGACCGTATAGCTGTGGACCAGCCTGCCGTTGGCGTACAGGTTAGACTTGCCGTCGGCCGCCGAATAGGTCCAGACCACGTGCGTCCAGGTGTTCAGAGGCGCCACGTATCCGGTATTGATGAAGGTCCATCCCGGACTGGAGTTGGCTATCGCCCACTGGATGGTGCCGTCCGGATAGCGGGCAATTTCGTACTCGCCCTCCTTACAAACGATGATTCCACCGTAAGAGGCTGTGCCGGGGCCTGTCGGGTAGATCCAGGCGGAGGCTGTCATCTGTGCACTCATCACCAGCGACGACGGGCTCCCCATCGCGGCGTAGCTGCTCGTCCCGTTGAAGCTGCCGGACTGCGTCCCCCCTACATGCTGGCTGACGAAGGTTGCACCGCCGGCCGCGGTCCCGTTGTTCCCCTTCCCGGAGTAATCGTTCCAGTCCCCGTCCATGGGCCAGTAGCCGACCAGGTCGCTGTCCGGTGACTTGGTGGTGAAGGAGGAGGTGAAGCCGTCCGTGGTCGCGTTACCGGAACGGTCCTTCAGTCCCGGCTTGACAGTGAAGGTGTAGGTGCGCACGATGCCGAGCTGGCTCGAAGGCTTGAAGATCAGGGTGAGCCCGTCGGTCGACAGCGACACGTTGCCCGCCACCGCGCCGTAGGAGGAGGTCATGGTGACGGCGTCGCTCGCCAGCGAGGCCGCATCGAGCGGCTCGTTGTAGGTGACCGTGACCATGGCGTTCAGGGCCACGTCGGTGGCGTTGGCCGCCGGGAGGTAGGAAACCCACTGGGGCGGGATGCCGTCGGTGACGAAGTTGACCACGTAGGGAGCGGCCAGCGCGTTGCCGGCGTCGTCGGTCAGGGCGCTCCCCAGCGTGAGCTGGTAGGAGGTCGCCAGCAGGAGGCCGGAGGACGGCTTGATGTTCACGGTCTTGCGGTCGGTCGACCATGCCAGGATGACGGGAACGTCCGCGGAGCCGGTCACGTTCCTCAGCTGGATGGCCGTCGCTGCCGAGGCTGTCGCGACCGGCTCGCTGAAGGTGATGTTGACGCTGGCATCAGCCAGGATGTTGATCGAGTTGTTGGCGATGGAGGACGACGCGATGGTCGGCGGGGTCCCGTCGGTGGCGAAGTTCACCACATACTGCGCCGTGGCGTTGCCCGCATCATCGGTGATCCCGGTGGTCAGGGTCATCACGTAGGAGGTCCCCTTGGCCAGGTTCGAGACCGGAGTCACGCTGAGGCTCCTGCGGTCCGTCGACAGCGCGATGGTTGCAGGAACGGTCGAAAGATCGGCCGATTTGGCCAGCACCACGGTCGAGGCGTTGACCGAGACCGACGCCAGCGGTTCGCTGAAGGTGAAGGTAAGGGTCGGGTTGAGGCCGATGTTGGTAGCGTTGTTCGCCATGCTCGAGTTCGAGACGGACGGCGGCGTGCCGTCGGTGGCGAAGTTAAGCCGGTACGCGTTCAGCGGGTTGCCGGCATCGTCGGTGACGCCGGAGGTGAGCCTGATGGCGTAGGAGGTCCCCTTGGTCAGGTTCGCCGTCCCCTTCACCGTCAGCGACTTCCGGTCCGCCGCCAGGGTCAGGTTGGCCGCGACCGGCGCATCGAGGTTGGCCGCCGTGCTCAGAAGGACGGTCGAGGCGTTGACCGATGAGGCGGCGACCGGCTCGCTGAAGGTGAAGCTCACCGAGGTGTCCAGCGGGAGGTTGCCGGTGTTGTCGGCCAGGCTCGAGGCGCTCACGCCGGGGGGCGTGCCGTCGGTGGCGAAATTGAGGCGATAGAAGGCAAGGTTGTTGCCGACCTCGTCGGTGACACCGGTGGTCAGCCACAGCACGTACGAGGTTCCCCTCGTCAGGTTACCGGCCGGTGTGACAGTCACCGACTTCCGGTCGCCGGCCAGCGTAATGGTCAGCGGGATGCCGGTATTGAGATCTGCCGCCGTGGTGAGCACCACGGTCGAAGCGTTCACCGACGCTGCCGCCAGCGGTTCGCTGAAGCTGAGGGTGATGGCCGGCTTGAGCGGCAGGTTGCCGGTATTGTCCGCGATGCTCGATGCGGTGATGGTCGGAGGCGTGCCGTCGGTGACGTACGGCACCTGGTATGCCGAGCCTAGGGCGTTGCCGGCCTCGTCGGTAACCCCGACAGCCACGGTCAGCAGGTACGAGCTGGCCTTGACCAGGCTCGCCACCGGGGTAGCCGTAGCGGTTTTCCGGTCGGCCGACAGCTGCACCGTTACCGCCAGGGATGTCGACGGGTCGACAGCGTTGACCAGAACCACGTTGGAGCCGGAAAGCGAGGCGGCCGACATCGGTTCGTTGAAGTTCACCGTGAAGACCGGGCTCAGCGGCTGCGTGGTGATGATGGAGGAGCCGGTCACGGTCGGCGGGACCACGTCCGCCACCAGGAGACGCAGGGTGGCTGACGTGCCGATATTGCCCTGTTCGTCGTAGGCGCTGCAGGTTATATCCATGGCGGCATCGGTCGTCGCATTGACCGCCACCTGGAAGTTGAAGTCGCGGCTAACGCTGAGCTGCGCCGGATCGACCGCAATGGCCACACTGCCGGAGGCCGCGCCGGTGGCGCTGCAGGTGATGCCCCTGACGCCCGCGTCATCGCTGGCGGTGACGCTCACCGTCCCTGTCTCGCCCGGCTTGTACTTGGCCGTCTGGCCGGGGCTGGTCAGGGTCAGCCTGGCCACGGTGTTGTAACGGGCCTGGATCTCGGCCGCGGAAAGTACCCGGCTGTAGATGGCGACCTCATCGAGGAGCCCCAGGAACGATTGGGTGGTCTCGAACGTGCCGCCGACGGAGTCCTGCTCCTGGCCGAGAGAAACACTCCCTCCCGTGACAATGGCCCTGCCGGCAGCCAGCGCCCCGGTGTAGGCCAGGGTTCCGTCCTTGTACAGCTTGGCGCTGCCGTCGGATTTCTGCCACGTCACCGCGATGTGGTGCCACTTGCCGTCATTGGCGGAAACTCCGGTGACGACCGAGTCGTTCCCCCTGATGATGCTGAAATTGCGGTAATCGTAGACGATGAATTCGTTGTCCATGCTCGGGACGGCGTAGGAGACGGGGGTCCCGTACTTGGTCGTGTCGGAGCTGTTCATCCAGAACTCGACGGTGATCTCGTTCTGCGGGAACGACGCCATGGGGTTGCTGATGAAGTAGCTGGAGCTGCCGTTGAAGTTTGCTGACGATGCACCGGAGGTCCTGTCGCTGCTGAAGCCGGTGCCTCCGCCGGTTACGCCGTGGTTGGCGTTGCCGGAGTAGTCGAGCCAGTTGCCGTCCAGGTGCCAGAGGGCTACCACGGAGGCATCGTTCTGCTTGGCCGGGAGGAGCTCGATGCCGGCCTTCTTGACGGTGCTCTCGTTGCCGGAGCGGTCCCTGCTGGTGATCTCCAGGGTGTTGCGGCCCGGGAGGAGGGAGTACGGCGCCTGCCAACTCTCGGAGGCGTCGACCGGCACCACCAGCGTGCCGTTCACCCTGATCGAGGTGTCGGCCTCCTTGCTCCCGGAGAGGACCACGGTGCTCGCGTAGGTGGTGTCGGGGAGCGGGTTCAGCCCCGGTTCGGCGGGAGCCGTGGTGTCTCCGGAAACGCCGCCCTGGTAATGCTCCATGATCTCCGCACTCGGAAGGGCGTAACGGTGGACCGCGACCTCGTCGATCAGGCCGTTGAAGGTGTTGGCGCTGCAGCAGCTCTCTGCCCCGATCCAGAAGTTCGCGCCGCCGTTGTCCTGGACCCACTTGGCGGTGATGGTCTTGGCCAGGACACCGTTCACGTAGATGCTCAGGTTGGAGCCGTCGAAGGTGCCGGCAACGTGGTACCAGTCGCTGGTGTTCGGTTTCACGCCGGACTGGGCGTAGTAGAGCACGCTCTTGTCGCCGGTGAAGACCACGAACTCGCCGTCCCTGAGCCCGATGGCGTAGTCGGCCGTGGCGCCGGTCCCGCCGGCGAAGGCCTTCCTGGTGCCGACGACGCCGGCGTCAGCCACCTTCACCCACGACTCGATGGTGAAAGTGTTGTCAGGGAAGTTCCCGTAGAGGTTGCCGACAACCACCGAATCGCTCCCCCCGAGGAAGCTCCCCGAGGAGTTCCCCAGCACCTTGTCGCTGGAGAAGGTGGCGCCATTGGCAGGTGTGCCGTTGTTGCCGTTGCTGGTGGCATCGAGGAAGTCTCCGTCCATGGAGAACTTCGCCACAGTCACCGGGTAGTTGATCGGGCCCTGGTAGGCGCCGGAGACGGCGAGGAGATCCTTCAGATAGCTGCGCGAGGTGTAGTCGCTGCTGAAGTCCCAGATGTTTATGAAGCCGGAGTTCGGATAGGTCGCGTTATAGTTCTTGCGCCAGGCAGCCGCGCCGCCGGAGGAGGAAGCCAGCACCTTGGTTACCTGCGACGTCGGAACCGGCCGCCTGCTGGTCCAGCCAGTGGTCAACCCTGCCGCCGCACCGTCCGCGGTGATGGTGACGGTGTCGTTTCTGTCCCAGCTCCCGTAGGAGATGCCCAGGACGTTCTGCATGCCGCTGGAGCCGCTGGCGCAGGTATTGGTGTTGGTACGGCCGGCGTGCCCCTGGTAGCAAAGGGGCACGTCCTGCATCCAGACCACGGTGCCGCCGTTGTTCATATAGCGCCTGATCAGTGCCTGCGAGGAGACGACGTCGTAGACCGTGTCGGGTGCTATATCCTGGGCCATGACCACCACCGAACCTGCGCCGTTGCTCTCCATGAAGGTCTTCAGCTGCGCCGCATTGCTCTCGGTGTAGCCGTTGGCCACCAGGAAGTTCTTGTAGATCAGCGCTTTCTGGGCGGTAATCCAGGAGGTCGGGTAGTTGGTGTCGTAGTAGACCGCCTTCTTGAGCTCGCCGTAGCCGGTCCTGAAGGCGACGGTGAGGTCGGAGGCGATGGCATTGCCGTACAGGTCCTGCAGCCCGGCCTTGATCGCCAGGGTGTAGGCGGT
>NZ_JBXKJL010000087.1:0-3812 GCF_056994735.1 Geomonas sp. | reverse complement strand
CACGCGGGAGCCGACGTCTTCGTGGCCGGCAGCGCCGTATTCAACACCCCCGACTATGCGGCAACCATCGCGGAGTTGAAGAAAAGGGCAAAGGAACCGGTACTCTGACCGAGGCGAAAGATCCCTTTCCGGAGGAGGAGATGGCCGATCCTCTCGAAATGAAGGAGAAGATTCGGGCTGCGCTGGCTTTGCGCAAGCGGGTCCCGCTGGAGGCCGGCCCGGTCCCCGCGGCCGTGCTGGTCCCGCTTTTCCTCAAGGACAGGGAATACCACATCCTCTTCACCAAGCGCACCTCTCATCTTACCCACCACAGCGGCGAGATTTCCTTCCCCGGAGGGGTTTGTGATCCGGGGGATATCGACAGTGCCGATACGGCCCTGCGCGAGACCTGGGAGGAAGTCGGCATCGTACCCGCCGACGTCGAGGTCCTGGGTGAGCTCGATGACTGCCGTTCGATCCACAACTACCTGGTCACCCCTGTCGTCGGCGTCTTCCCCGAAGGATATGGGCTGACCGTCAACGATGCGGAGATTGAGCGGCTGATAGAGGTGCCGCTGTCGCATTTTGCCAAGCCCGGGGTTTTCAGGGTCGAGCACTGGGAGTGGCAGGGGGAGCTGCGGCCGGTCTATTTCTACCAGCACGGCGAGGACGAGATCTGGGGGCTGACGGGGAGGATATTGAAGAACTTCCTGGATGTGCTCAACGCAACAGAGGCGCAGCCGGAGAAGGGCGTTGGAGAGCCGGGCGACGTGGCGTAACCAAACCTCCCTCTCCCTCCGGAAGTCGGTGGGCGTTGCGTCCCCCCCTTGTCAAAGGGGGGATAGGGGGGATTTGCCGTGTGAGCAGTATCGTTGCTGCGGTTCGCGCCCGGAAGGGCGCTCCTACGAAAGGGAGAGCCGGCACGCATGGCTTGCGTCCCTCACCCCTGCCCGGAGGGCGAGGGGGGACAGCCCCCGGAAGGACCTTACTTCATCTTTTCCAGTACCTTGGCCTTCTCCCTGGCGTACTCATCCGCCGTCAGGGCGCTACGCTCGAACTTGTTCTTGAGAGCCTTCAGCTCGTCCTCCGCGCTCGACGCCGGCGACGAGGCAACCGTCGGTCCCGCTTTCTTGCGCTCCTTCAGTCGGCTGGCCTCGCTCTTGATGTCGACCAGGTCCATCTTCAGCTCGGCATTGCCGTACCAATGGGTGTAGGCGGGATTCTGGTGATAGGCGCCTTTCACTGTTCGGGCATAGTCGTACTTCTTCATCTTGAAGAAGATTCTCTCGATGTGGGAGGTATCCTCGTAGAGCATCTGGCTGTCCGTGACCAGCTTGCGGCCGCTCAGAGGATGAGGCGGGCGGTCCTGCGGCATCGGGTCGAGGAGCCCGCGGTCGTTTAGGTCCCAGATGATCTTTTCGGCCTCCTTGAGGATGGCGAGGCTCTGGCTGCGGACGGTATCGTCGCGCTCGAGCTCACGCCTGGCGAAGGCGGGGGAGTGGCACTTGCTGCAGATCTGAACCATCTCGCCCCGCGCCGGTTCCGCCTTCTTGGCCGGATAAGGAACGCCCCCCGAGTTCATGGTGATCCCGGTGGAGACGTTATGACCCTTGGTCATGTGGCAGCTCTGGCAGTCGGGTCCGGTCCCTTTCCCTGCGGTCGTGTTGAGGGTGCCGTGCAGCGAGGTCTGCCACATCTCCCACTGCGGGTGGTCCGGCCCCATGTGGCATTTGGCGCACGAGTTCGGATCCCGGACGATCTTCAGATCGGTGGAGTGCTTGGAATGGCAGGAGTCGCAGGAATTCTCGACACTATGGCAGTAGTTGCAGCCGATCTCCTCCATCTCGGACGACTGTTTCAGGAAGCGGGCGCACTCGACGTCGGAGTGCGGCTTTTCATCCCCCGCGCGGTGGCAGAAACGGCACTCGCCGGGCTTGCGGTCCTGGAGGTTCCTGGTGCAGCCCCATCCCGAATGCAGGCCCATCCCGTGACGGCTCGCCTTGTGTTCCTTCAACGCCTTGTCATGGCAGGCGCCGCACACTGCCATGTCGACCTTGGCCTCACCCTTGACGATCTTTTCATGATCGGAACCGTGGCACTTTTCACAGCCGACGCCGGCCTTGGCATGGGCGCTTCCCTGCCACTGCGCGACCGCCGCCGGGGTTTTCTCCAGGTGACAGGTGATGCAAGGCTCCGCCGCGGCGAATACGGCAAGGGGGCTGAACGCTGCCAACGCCGCGATCAAGCCGGCGCTCTTCAAAAACATCCTGATCATCGTGCGGCTCCCTGGTCTCTCTGGCCCCGGTACTCCTTCTCGCTGATGAGGCCCTGGCTTCTAAGCCTGCGCAATTGCAACAGACGCTGAAGGTCTTTGGGCTGCGGCGCCGCTCCCTCGTCCCTGGGACCGTAGACGATATAAAGTTTGCCGTCATAGCTTACGGCCATCCCGGTCCGGTCCGGCAAAAAGACACCCCTCGATTGCGTGGGGAAAGAGGCGACGCTCTTCCCCTCGCGGTAGAGGCGTCCATCGAGGAAAAGGAATTCGCCGGAGGGGGAGAGGGCAGGATAGGCCCCGGCCGCTGGCCAGGCATCCATCTCGCGGCCGTCGGGGATGGAGAGGCGGCGGGTTAGTGACTGCATGTCCGGGACCAGTAGTGAATCGCTGTCAGGGGTGTAGAGTGGGGCGCCGGAGCCAACGGAGGTCTTGCCTATGTCATGTTCGGCACCGGTTTCGAGGTGCCTGGTAACTACCCTCAGGTAAGGGGTGAACATCGGCGGGTCTTTCAGCACGGTGTAGGCGATCTCATCGCCGAGGGGAGAAAGCGCCATCTTCAGCGTCATCAGCAGCGTCTGCTCCGGCATCTTCGCCACATGTGGACGTACCGTCACCGCGTTCAGGGTGGTAACCGTCGGAGCCTTCACCCCATCCCAGTCGTAGAGCAGGGCCGTCAATTCCGCGCCGAACTTGAACCTCTTTATCTTCAGCCCCGTAGCCAGCAACTCGGCATCAGAGCGCCAGGCGAGGGAGGTGACATATTCAAATATGGTTGTCTCTGCGAGAACCTTTCCCTTGCTGTCGAAGATGCGCAGGACGGTGCTCGTCTCCCCCGGCAATGCCGCCGCAAACTTGTTCCCGTTCGGGGAGAACGAAATCGCCGTTACCTTTGCTGCGGGGAGGTCGGTGATCGTCCCGTCCGTGTTGACGATCTCGATGTTCCCCTTTGTTGCCGCGGCAATGGTTCCCGTGCGGCTGACGTCGAAGGGGCCCCCCGGGTCGGCCTTGGTGAATTCATGTACCTGGTAATCATCGGGAAGCTGGGAGAGTTGCTTCAGCGAAGTGCACCCGGTAAGGGCGCACAGTAGCAGGGATAAGAGCAAAAGCGTGTAGCGGCATCCGGTCATGGCGAACCTCCTTTCGGCGAGGGCGCCAGTGTACCGGATTTACCAAGGCATGACAACGGAAGAAGTTAAAGGGGTACTAGGGGTGATCTCATTGGTGTGGTACAATGCCGGAAGGTGAAAGGTGAATGGTGAAGGGTGAAGGGTGAAGGGTGAAGGGTGAAGGGTGAAGGGTGAAGGGTGAAGGGTGAAGGGTGAATTCGGCCTGCCGGCGGGTAGCATCGATATAGCTGCCAAGGCGTCCCCCCCCTTTGGCAAAGGGGGGCAGGGGGGATTTGCCTTTGAGGTAGGATGCGGAGGTGTCGCGATGCGAGTCGTGCTGATGCAGATCAGGCTTCGTCTCATGAGCCGTACGCTCAAGGACAAGCGAGGCATCGTCAAAAGCATCCTGGGAAGGGCGCGCAACAGGTTCAACGTCTCCTGTATCGAGGCCG
>NZ_JBXKJL010000086.1:0-6800 GCF_056994735.1 Geomonas sp. | reverse complement strand
GCTGTCAGTGTTGCGGTGACGAAGGCGTTGAAGGCCAGCACCTTGGCGGGACTTACCTTCCTCTGTATTACGGAACCGATGAAACGCCCGACCATGGCGCCGCCCCAGTAGAAGGACACATATCTGGCGGCGCTAGCCTGTGGCAAATCGCCAATGTAAGGCTGCCCCAGGTAAATTACGAGAAAGCTGCCGATGGCGACCTCGGCGCCTACGTATAGAAAGATGCCGAGTGCCCCCAGTTTTAAATGCCGGTAGCCCCAGGCACTGTGTGGACCCACTTCCTCTGGGCCCTGTTCCGCTTCGCTAATGCCAGCCTCCATTTTCGGGAGCCTTATGACGGCGAAAATGGCGGCCATGAAGAAGAGCAGTGCGGCCATCCACAGGTAAGGGGTCTGCACTGAGGCGGCCTCGGCAGCCCGGTAGGCGACCACTCCGGCGGGGGGCATTTTCGCCAAATCTTCGGCCGGCTTGACTGCGACTGCCAGGATAAAAATCGCGCCGAGGTAAGGGGCGACAGTGGTGCCCAGGGCGTTGAAAGCCTGAGTCAGATTAAGGCGGCTCGACGCGGTCTGCGGAGTGCCCAGTATGGTAACGTAAGGGTTGGCCGCCACTTGGAGCAAGGTGATGCCGGAGGCAAGGACGAAGAAACCGGTAAGGAAAAGCGGGTAAGACCGCTGCCCCGCTGCCGGGTAAAAAACAAGGCAACCTACGGCAGTCACCACCAACCCGGCGCAGATTCCCTTCTTGTACCCTATCTTCTCTATAATCGCCCCCGACGGCAGTGACATGATAAAGTAAGCTGCGAAGAAGCAGAACTGTATCAGCATGGATTGGGTGTAGTTCAGCGAGAAGATGCTTTTAAGATGCGGTATCAAGATATCGTTGAGGCAGGTGATGAAACCCCACATGAAGAAAAGGAAAATGAGCGCAGATAGCGCAAAAGAATACTTGGCCTCCGACGTCGACGGTTTTCGATCAGGAATATCTGAAATGAAAGCCATGGCTCTCTCCTCTGCCCATCTAAATCGGCAAGCCCTTTACCGGTAGTTCCTGCATGGGAACCTACTCATGGGCTGAAAGGTTCTTTTCCCCAGCCAGCCGGTCAACTGTCAAAGTCTAGCACCGAATGTCATCTTGCAATGTGAATCACTCTTTTCTATACTGCGCGACATGCCTTTCGTCCAACTGCAATCCCGAAGGTTCCGGCCTCTTGTTGCCGCTACCGCTCTGGTCCTTCTTCTCTGTTCCCTATCTGTCTACGGTGCCACACTCGCCCCTTCCGCGACGTCTGAGCACACCGTCTCGATCGACATCTCCAACCTGACCCCGTTTCTTAACTCCCTCCCTCCCGACGAGAGGGACGAACAGTTGCGTGACTGGGCGGTGTACGGGCTGAAAAAGGCTGTCTCCGCGGGGAAGCAGGGGGAGTTGCCGGTCCGGCACCCCGCTCTCGCTGCCGAGCGGCCGGGGGAAGTCTCGTCCGGGAGGGTCTTCGCAATTTCGGCGAAGGAGTGGGGAATAGTCGCTCCGCCCGAGTTGCTCATCGACAAGCCCCGGCTGGGGGGGCTCATCGACAGGAGATATTCCGGCTCCGGCAAACTCCCGGAGAGGGTCTCGCTCTTCAGCTACCGCTTCGATCCTTCGACAGCGGAGGTTGTCGTGGATTCCGCTGGGGTCGTGGACGCAAGGGATTTCTACACACCGGATTACGGTTACTGCAGTGCAACCGTCGCCTCTCCGAGTGAACTTGCGGGTTTTCTCGGGCGGATCGACGACCTGGTAAGCTTCGCCTGGCGCTCCGGTCGGCTTACCCTCGGCGGTCGGAAGTACGTTCAACACGACCGGAGGGCTTTGACCGTGCAGGACGTTGCCGCCCTGTACCAGGCGTACAACCCGCCCCGCATTGACGCTAAAACGCTGGAGAAGGCGGTCAGGGAGAGATACGCCGAACTGCTCCGCACGGATGCGGGGCTGCGGAAGGCGCTGGACAGCGGGAAAGTAAAGAAATCGAAGGTGATGGCGCGACTGCGGCGCCAGATGTCGCCCCGGAATGGAGGGCAGGTCGGCTTCTCCCTCGACCCGGAGTATGATTACCAGGGCATCGCGGGCGATATCCTCAGGATGACGGGCGGGCACGCCGCCGGGCTGCACACGATGGAGCCTTCCCTCGCCGAACTCTTCTCCATACATCGGGATGAACTGAATGCTGCCGCCCTTGGACTGGTGCGCCGGCACAATCTGGGTCCCCTTCTCGAATTGCGTCGACGCTATGAGAATTCGCGCAAGCCAGAGGATCGGCGTCTTTCGGATATTCTGAAAAATATGGTGAGCGTTCACGCCTACCAGACGGCACGCTATGACGGCGCCCTGCAGGGGACCAGCGCCGGCATGATCCTTTTCTACACCGATCTGCTGGCCAAGTTGTGGGCACTCGACTACCGCGGTATGGCCCCGAAATCCTCGGTGAAAGGATTCCGCACCATGCGGGAGATCGCGGTCCCGAAGCTTTACTGGGACGACTACGTGCGCCTCTCGAAAACGCGCCTCTGGTTCGGCCTGCGGAGCGAGGGCTTCGACCTCTATGGTGACAAGCTGCTGTTCCAGCCTGCCGTCACCCGCGTCTATGCCGCGTCCTCGGATCCCCTCTTCCCGGGGAGGGAGAGCAAACCCAATTATCCAAGCGCCACCTTCCTGGGGTGGTGGGACAGACATTACGAGGCGGTTGCCGCCGTCGAACCCTACTATCACAGGCTTGATCAGATTCAGAAGTGGAGCTGCGCCATCATGGTCTTGAAGGAAAAAAGAGCACCTGCCCTCGATTTCCTTCGGGGCGTCCCGGTGCGGCGAGACCTGGATTTCGAAACATGGAGTAGGACGGAGCCGGTGCTGTCCGAAGTAGGCTTAACGTTCCTGGACCGGACCACTCTCGGTCGCAGCACGGAATGTCTCCCGTTGCTGATTTCCAACCCGTACCCGCTTATGGGGACACAGTACGTGCTGAGCGGCGGCGTCTCCCTTGCCAGCCGAAGCGATGTCCTTGCCAAGCTGCATCGGCAAGGCCGACGCGTTGCGGCGGCTGTGCCGGCGGATGCGGATACGGGCCTGGATGACTCCTCCCCGCCGAGCCACGGAGTGGGTAAGTCGTCCGCCTCGGCCAGGACGAGTCGGGGCAATCCCGTGCTCCTGCCTGGCGGGAAAGCGGCAAGTGAGGCTGTGCAGGCCGGCAAGGGGAGGAAGTCGGCTCGCGGCGGCGCAGCATCGCAACAGGAGTTGCCGGCCGCGGACGAAGCCCCGGTCCGCGACCAGGGGCGCGTAGCTACCGCTGGCTCCGGATCGGTCAAGGTTGCGAAGCGTTCGGAGAAGATCAAACTGACTTGGGAGAAAGGACCGTCGGTTGCCGTGCACGATCTGGTGAATTCGCTGGCGGCGCTGCAGCAGGAGGGTAAGCCGCGGCTACAGGGTGAAGCTATCTTCGGCGGCGTCGGCGAGCTTAGGAAGGTGATTCGTGTCAGGCAGTGGGGGGCATACCTCGTGAAGACCGAGGCCGGGAAGGATCAGTGGATGTACCTGGAAATAAATCCCGCCAAAGTCGAGGGATTCCCCGCCCGAGCCGCCGCCGCTCTCCCCGAGGCCGATATCTTCTGCGCGAAGCTCGTTTCGGACTCCTACGCCCGTAGGCTTGCCGAGGGTAAGACGGCGATCAGATAGGACGCCGTGTGGCGGGTCTATAACTGCTCTGCGGAAAAGGTTGTCGTCGAGATTGCCGATGAGAAGGTGGCGAGACAGATGTTTCGCTCACTCACCGGGACTGAAGCTGATACGATACCAGCAGTAGTTGCTACAGAGTACTGCAGTCAGGACTGGCGCAGCCTTGCCAATGACGTCTGCTTCCTCTTTATGCTGCTGCTATTCTGCTTGTTCCTGTCTTAACGCAGTGCCTGTACTACTATTAGTCATAGCCATTTTCCTTGCCATCCGAAAGCAGACGAAGGAGCCTTAGGGACAATAAGCTCGGGCATCAGACCAAAATATGAGCTTTATTGGGTTGCTTTAACGTTTAAAGCTGCTATGGTCTTGAGTGACCGGGACGCTCCCGGATTAACATTCAGATTTGGAGGAAGCAAATGGTAAACGGTACGGTTAAATGGTTCAACGACAGCAAAGGGTTTGGATTTCTTCAGCAGGAAGGGGGGGAAGACGTCTTTTGCCACTTCTCCGCGATCACCGGCGACGGCTTCAAGTCGCTGGCTGAGGGCGATAACGTCATGTTTGACGTAGTCAAAGGGCCGAAGGGGCTGCAGGCCGCAAATGTAAGAAGGGTCTAAACACAAAGTTTGGCACTTCTGACAGCCCCGGAGACATCCGGGGCTGTTTTTGTTGGGACGACCGCGCGCCTCGTCATTAGAGGTGAATGGTGAATGGTGAAGGATGAATCGGGCTTGCGGGAGTTGTCTCGGCAAGATGCACGCAACAGGTCTCAGGGAGTGAGTCGAAAGTGAACAAGGATTACCGCGTTTTCAAGTATCTGGCCGGATATTCACAGGAAGTAAGAGCTAAGGTCGGCTTGCTTATAGACGACAACAGGTTGGCGTCGCTGTTATTGCAGAAGTATCCCTCATGCCACGACATCAAGACCGACAGGGCGCTCTATGACTTCACGATCGATATAAAGAACCGGTATCTCAAGAAATCCCAGCCGCTCTCAAAGGTGGCCTATGATCCTAAGATCAGCACCGTCAATGATGCCCTTGGGCTGCACGCGTTCGTATCGCGTGTCCAGGGAAGCAAGTTGAAGGCGAAGCACGAGGTCAAGGTGGCATCTCTCTTCAAGGATGCTCCGCTCGAGTTCCTGAGGATGATCGTGGTGCACGAGCTGGCCCATCTGAAGGAGAAGGATCACGACAAGGCCTTTTACAGCCTGTGCGAGTATATGGAACCGGCCTACCATCAACTGGAATTTGATACCAGGCTCTACCTGACGCAGCTGGAGATCGCCGGCCCTCTGTACTGAAATAGGAAGTGGGAATAAAGAAGCCGTGGCTCGTCAGCTTGACTGTACGGGCCACGGCTTTTTTGTTACGCGGGATGCTTCTTACTGAGGGTGAGGTGCCGACTCTTACTTCTGGCTCGCCTGCAGCGCCTGCTCGACATCTGCGATGAGGTCGTCGATGTGCTCGATTCCGACGGAGAGCCTGATCAGGTCGGCGGTAACCCCGGACGCGATCTGCTGCTCGTAACTGAGCTGACGATGGGTGGTGCTGGCCGGGTGAAGGACGCAGCTTCTCGCATCGCCGACATGGACGACCAGAGCGATTACCTCGCAGCTCTCCATGAACTTCTTGCCCGCCTCGGCGCCCCCCTTGATACCGAAGGTCAGGACCCCGCTCGCCCCTTTGGGAAGGTACTTGCGGGCCCGCTCATGACTCTTGTGGCTTTCAAGGCCTGGATAGCTGACCCAGCTCACTGCAGGGTGCCGCTCCAGGTACTTTGCCATGGCCAGGGCGTTTTCGCTGTGCCGCTGCATCCGAAGGGGAAGGGTTTCCAGCCCCAGGTTGAAGAGGAAGGCGTTGAAGGGGGAGGGACATGATCCCAGGTCCCGCATCAACTGCACGCGCGCCTTCACGATGTAGGCGAGCTTCCCGAAGGTTTCGAGGTACTTGAGGCCGTGGTAGCTTGAGTCGGGATCCGTCATCTCCGGGAACTTCCCGTTGCCCCAGTCGAAGTTCCCGGCGTCCACGATAACGCCCCCGACGCTGGTGGCGTGCCCGTCGATGTATTTGGTGGCTGAGTGGATCACGATGTTGGCGCCATGCTCGATCGGCCTGCAAAGATACGGGGTGGGGAAGGTGTTGTCGATGATAAGCGGAACCTGCATCTTCTGGCTGATGGCGGCGAATTTTTCGAAATCCAGCACGTTCAGGCCGGGGTTGCCGATGGTCTCGCCGAAGAGGGCGCGGGTTTCTGGGCGGAAGGCCGCTTCGATTACAGCCGAATCGGCCTCGGGATCGACGAAGGTGACCTCAATCCCCATCTTGGGGAAGGTGTTGGCGAAGAGGGAATAGGTGCCGCCGTAAAGGGTACTCGCTGCCACCACGTGCTGTCCGGCCCGGCAGATGTTCATGATGGCCATGGTGGTTGCCGCTTGTCCGCTCGAGGTGGCCATGGCCGCGATCCCGCCTTCCATGGCCGCAATCTTGGCTTCGAATCCTTCGGCCGTGGGGTTGCTGAGCCGGCTATAGAAATGACCTCCGACCTCCAGATCGAAAAGCTTGGCCACGTGCTCGGCGCTGGAAAACTTGAACGTGGTGCTCTGCACGATGGGCAGGATCCGTGGGTCTCCGTCCTTGGGTTCGTATCCCCCCTGAATCGCCTGGGTCTCTATCCGCCAATCCTTTTTCATGCAACTCCTCCTTTAATAATTTCATACCAATGCCGGAGCATAATAGCAGATTGCCGCACGGATTGCAGGGGAATTGTTGGTCTCAAGGATAAGGCGGGTTCCATCGAGAATATTCTTGAGCAGGTCGGCTGAAAGCACTTCGGCTATTTCAATTGAACGCTGCCAGCTCTGCATGATATCCTGCGCCAGCAGTTGCTGCACATCCTGTAGCTGTATTTGCTACCACTTCCTGAGGTACCTGATTGCACCCATTGAGAAACAAACATGTTGGCACTTCGATGATCTTCGTCAACGCGAAGAACGAGATACTGCTGATACTCAGGGATGATGTGCCGCACATCAAGTGTCCGGGGATGTGGGATATCCCGGGTGGCGGTGTTGAAGACGGTGAAACGCCTGC
>NZ_JBXKJL010000085.1:0-19457 GCF_056994735.1 Geomonas sp. | reverse complement strand
CTGATCTCGGTCAGCGTCGGCAGCGACGGCTGAAGCTCTCCGGCATCGATGGTGCCGACCCCGACGATGGCATCGGCCAGTATGCCGAACTCCATCTTGCCGCCTTCCAGGATGATGACCTTGTTGTGCTCCGACACCCCCTTCTCGGGGAGCTGGAAGAACGTGCGGATGTCGATCACGGAAAGGATCTTCCCGCGCAGGTTCACGATCCCCAGCACGAAGGGGGGGGTACACGGTAACGGCGTCAGCTCCTTCAGGGGATAGACCTCGCGGATGAAGCAGGACTCGATGGCGTACTCCTCGCCGGAAAGGGTGAATTCGACGATCTCGAGATGCCTGGCTCCATCCTCCGCCGCCTGCGCCCTGGCAAGCTTTTGTGCCCGCTCCCGGAGGATCTTCAGCCGTCCGGGGGCAACCTGCTCGCCGCCACTTTCCGTCGTCCGGGCGTTCCACCCGGCACTCCCGCCCTCCCGGCCCGCTATCCCGCCGGATCCTGCCTCACCACAAGAGGTCCCGATCTTCCCGAGGTTGCAGACCATGACCAGCCCTCCGGGGAGCTTCACCACCCCTTCCAGGAGTTCGGACTGCCAGAGGGTCTCCCGGTCCCACCCGACAGCTCCTTCATCATGTTCGATCACCCCGTCGACCGCGTCGGCCGCCAGGGCCAGCCGGCTCTTGCCGGTCTGCACGATGACCAGCACGTCCTGCGGCTCCACCGGGCGCGGCGGGTGACCGAAACACCGGCGCAGGTCGATCACCGGGAGGACCTCCCCCTGGACGTTGACCACGCCCAGCACTGCCGGCCCAGCTTTCGGGATCGCCGTCACCTCCACCATGCGCACCACCCGTACCACCTCAGAAAGGTGAAGCGCGTAACGCTGGTGGTCCAACTGCATGATGAGGAGGCGCCCGTTCATGCCCTTCGCCCCTCCCCCCGTTCGGCACAGACGGTCATCGAGACGATGATTTCCCTGAGCCTGCCGGCGGTCATCCCTTCAGAACCGGGGACGATGGTTTCCGTGTCCAGGTGGTCGAGGAGGGCCAGGGCGTTGCTAAAGTGCTTGCAGGCCCGGTCCGCGTTGCCGGTCCAAAGGGTCAGGTTACCGAGGGCGAAATGTGCCAGGACCTGCTTCGGGTCGAGGTAGAGGGCCCGCTGCAGGGAGAGCTGCGCCTGCTCCCCCTTCCCCTGTTCCTGCAGGATCTCGGCCCGCAGGTAGTGGAGGGCGGGGTCCAGTTTTCTCTCCTTCAAGGCCTCCTCGCAGACTGCCAGGGCGTCCGGCAGCTTCCCACGGTTGGCCTGGGACCTGATCAGCAGGGTCACCGCCTCGGCAGGGAGTTCGCCCCTGTCGTGAAGCTCCTGCAACATGGCCGCCGCCTGCGGATACAGACCCTGTCGGTAGAGCATGGCAGCGGCGGGATATGACGCCACAGCCTCCCCAGGCTCCCGCTCCCCGGGTGCCAGCGGAGGCCGCGCAGCCTGCCGGAAATGCGTGGCCGCTGCCTGCGTGGCCGCTCCGGGAGAGACCTCTGTCCCCCCCTCCTCGACGGCAGCAGCCGCTCGCGCCCTTGACTCCTCTTCGCCTCCTCTCTTGCGGTAACAGATCACTCCACCGATGCTCATCGCTTCCAGCAGGGCGAGATCTCGCGGCGCGCTCTCCGCCGGTCCCAGGATCAGCCACCCCCGCTCCGCCAGGCTCCTCTGCAGCTTGTCGATCACCGTGCGCGCCATGTCCGCACAGAAGTACATGAGCACGTTGCGGCAAAAGATCAGGTCCATGGCATTGGTGTTGGTGGGGAGGGAAGGATAGCTGTCCTCGGCCAGGTTGAGGTACTCGAAGGAAACCATCTGCCGGATGTGATCGACCACCCGGAGGCTTCCGTCGGCTTCGGCGTTGAAGTAATTGCTCTTGAACCAGGAAGGGGTTGCCCGGAAGGACCACGTGCCGTAGCTCCCTTGTATGCCCTTTCTGAGGGAGGCGGCATTGATATCGGTAGCCAGGATGGTGATCTTCCAATGCCGGATGTCAGGGAGGAGGCGGTGCAGCAGGATAGCCAGGGTGTAGGGCTCCTCACCGGTGGAGCAGCCGGCGCTCCAGATCCTGAGGCTCCGGTCCTTCCCTCTGCGCGCCCGCAAGACCGAGGGGAGGATCTCGCTCTCCAGGACCTCGAGGGTCCGGGGGTCCCGGAAGAAGTAGGTCTCGCCGACGGTGAGAAAGCCGGCCAGCTCCTCGATCTGGTGGCGGGTCAGGGGGGCGGACGTGAGCCAGCGGATGAAATCCTGAACGTCCCGGTGTCCAAGCTGGCGTGCCGCCGAGACCACGCCGGCCTCGAGATCTCTCCAGCGCTCCCTCGGGAAAAGGAGACCGATCTCCTTCGCCAGGAAGGCGCTCAGGTTGGACAGCGTGATGTCGGGTAGCTTGGCGGCCACTTCCCGTTACTCCTTGCCGGCCGACGGCCCCTTGTCCAGTTCCTCCCTGATGCGTCTCAGGAGATCCTGGGGATGGACCGGCTTCAGGATAAGCTTGGCCCCCTCATCCAGAAGGCCCGTGTTACTGATGACCTCGGCCGGGTAGCCGCTCAAGAAGAGAGCCTTCGCGTCCGGCCGGATCGTCCTGATCTCGTCATAGGCCTCCTTGCCGTTCTTCCGGGGCATGACGATATCGAAGAGGAGGAGCTGCACCTGGTCCCGGTTCTCCAGGAACTTCTGCACCGCCTCTTCCCCGTTTGCGGCCTGAATCACCTGGTAGCCGAAGTCCGTCAGCACGGTCCGGGAGAGTTCGCGGACCACGGCGTCGTCCTCGGCCAGGAGAATGGTTTCCGACCCGCCCAGCGGGTACTGCGCCGCCGGCTGCTCGAACCTGACCAACTGCTCCCCTTTGGCCAGCGGGATATAGATGCTGAAGGTGGTCCCCCTGCCCGGCTCGCTGTAGACGTTGATGAAGCCGTTGTGCTGCTTGACGATGCCGTAGACGATGGAGAGCCCGAGTCCGGTCCCCTTCCCCACCTCCTTGGTGGTGAAGAACGGCTCGAAGATCCTCTTCCTGACCTCCTCGTCCATCCCGACGCCGTTGTCGGAGACCGCCATCCGGGCGTAGGTACCGGGAATGCCGTTGCCGTAGAAGTCGATGTACTCCTGGTCGATCTCCACCCGCTCGGTGACGATCGAGAATACTCCTCCCTGCGGCATCGCGTCCCTGACGTTGGTGGCCAGGTTCAGCAGGATCTGCTCGATCTGTCCGCTGTCGGCGTAGACCATCAGCTCCTCCTGCTTGAAGATCATCTGCAGCTTGATGTCCTCGCCGATGATCCTGCCGAGGAACTTGTCGACCTTCCGGATGATGTCGTTGAGGCTGACCGCGCGCAGGTTCAGGACCTGCTTCCTGCTGAAGGTGAGGAGGCTCTGGGTGAGCCCGGCGGCACGGTCGGCGGCCGAGAGGACCTGGTCGATATTGGGACGCAACGGGTCGTCTTCCCGCATCTTCAGCAGCGTCATGCTGGCGAAGCCGACGATGGCGGTGAGGATGTTGTTGAAGTCGTGGGCGATCCCCCCGGCGAACTGGCCGATGGCCTCCATCTTCTGGGCCTGGCGCAGCTGCTCTTCCAGGGCCTTCTGCGCCGAGACGTCCTGGTGGACAACGATGGTCCTGACGGCATTCCCGTCGGCGTCCCTGACCACCAGGCCGTTCGTCCTGACGTGCTTCACCGTGCCGTCCGGCTGGACCACGCGGTGCTCGAAGGCATATTCATTCTCCTTCTTGAGCGCGGCATCAACGAGGGCCATCACCCTTTCCCTGTCGTCAGGGTGAACCAGTTTTTCCCACTCCTCGACGGTCACTTCCTGGCCGTTGGGGAGGCCGTAGATGTCGTACATGCGCTCATCCCAGATCAGGCGATGACCGGGAAGGGCCCAGTCCCAGATGGCCAGGTGCGCCGAGGCGGTGGCGAGCTGCAGCCGCTGGGTCACTTCGCTCAGCGTCGCTTCGGCGCGCTTCCTCTCCTCTACCTCCTGCAGCAGTGAAGCGGTGCGGGCCTCGACCCGCTCTTCGAGCTGCTCATTGAGCTCGCTGAGCGAGCTCTGGATGTTGAGAAGCTCGCTGTTTTTCTGGACCGCGGTCTCGTAGGTGGAAAGGAGGAGGGAGAGGATCTGCTTGCGATCGGCTTTGATGTGGTATTGGTCCCCGGCGAAGAAGACCACCGTTCCGCCGTCATCGTCGTCGTTTTGGGGCCGGTGACGGCTGAGGAGAATCTGCCTGATGCGCATCAGCAGGTACTTTTCGTCGTAGGGCTTGGTGAGGAAGTTGTCGGCCCGGCACTCCAGCCCCCTGATCACGTCCTTGGGATCGTTGAGGGAGGTCAGCAGGATGACGGGGATGGACTGCAGGCGGCGGTCGTTCTTGATGGCACGGCAGAGCTCGAACCCGGTCATCTCCGGCATCACGATATCGCTGACCACCAGGTCCGGCATCAGATCTCCGGCCTTCGACAAACCCTCCCGCCCGTTTCTGGCCACCGTCACCGAATAGCCTTCATCGAGGAGGAGGCGTTCCAACAACTCCGCCTGGGTCTGGCTGTCTTCCACGATCAGAATGTTGCCGGGAGGATTATCCCTCGCCCGCGGGCTGTTCATGATAATCGTCCTTATCCATAGGCTGGGCCTGCGCCGCAGCCCTTCTCTTCAGAACGGGACCGAATCTGCCTCATTATATCATGGCGGGGAGAAGCAATGGGATCGGTGAAAAAGGGGGCGGATCGCAGGCCAAATCCCCCCTGTCCCCCCTTTGACAAGGGGGGGACGCCTGGGCAACCGTCCTCGCGCGTGAGACGGCAGGGGGCGCCGGGGGGGGAACTGAACGAGGCAGGAGGTGTCGACAGCTGCGGGTGGTTGCGAGGTATCGAGGCTCCGAGAACTGCGGGTGCTACTGCAGCTCGAACTCCTTCATCTTGCGGTAAAGCGTGTTGCGGGCGATGCCGAGTGTCCTGGCGGCTTCGGTGATGTTGCCGTCGTGCTGGGCCAGGGCCTCCCGGATGGTCTCCGACTCGGCGTCCTTCAGGGCATGGAGCGGCGGTGCAATCCCCTTCCTGCGCATGGCACCCACCACGCCACACTGCGCCTCGCGCAGCGCCTCGAGCAAGCGGGCCAGTTCCTGATCCGCCATCTCGTCCAGCCTCTCGCTCTTACCGAGCTCGGTCAGCAACTCGGCGGGGGAGTGTTTATGGTCCTGGCTGCCCCCCGTTCCCCGCCTGTCGCGCGCTGACGGACCGGCCAGAAAGGTGCCGCCCAAGTGTTCCGGCATGATGGTGTCGCCGTTGCAGATCACCACCGCCCGCCGCATGACGTTGGCCAGCTCCCGGATGTTTCCGGGCCAGGCGTACTCCTGCATCAGCCGCAGGGTGGCGGGAGAGAGCCGCAGGTTCTTGTTCAGCTGCCGGACGAAGTGCTCGGCCAGTAGCGGGATGTCCTCGTTGCGCTCCCTGAGGGGCGGGATCTCCAGCCGCACCACGTTGAGGCGGTAGTAGAGGTCCTCCCGGAAGGTCTTCTCCCTGATCGCCTCCTCCAGATCGACGTTGGTCGCCGCAAGCACCCTGACGTCGGTCCTGATCGGCCGCTCCCCCCCTACCCTCATGAACTCGCCGGTCTCCAGCACCCGCAACAGCTTCACCTGGATCTGCGGGGTGGCGTCCCCTATCTCGTCCAAGAGCAGGGTGCCGTGGTTCGCCAACTCGAAGATGCCGCGGCGGGTCTGGTTGGCGCCGGTGAAGGCGCCGCGCTCGTGGCCGAAGAGCTCGCTCTCCAGGAGGTTCTCCGGCAGAGCCCCGCAGTTGACCGGGATGAAGGGCTGGCCGGAGCGCGCGGAGGCCGCGTGGATGAAACGCGAGAGGACCTCCTTGCCGGTCCCGGTCTTCCCCTGGATCAGCACGCTGATGTCCTTGCCCGCCACCTTGTACGCCAGGGAAACCATCCGCTTCATGTTTCCCGAGACGCCGACCCGGAAGCCGACCCCCTGTGCCACCTCGGCCCAATCCTCTGCCGAACCGTCACCCTTGAGGTTCTTGGCGCCGGAGCCGGCAGCCCTCTCCACCAGACTCTCTATCTCGTCGATGTTGTCGAAGGGCTTTTCCAGGTACTCGTAGGCCCCGAGCTGCATGGCCGTGACCGCCGTCTTCACGGTGGAATACCCGGTCATGATCACGACCTCGCAGCAGGGCTGCCGCGACTTGATCAGCTCCAGCAGGGTGATGCCGTCCGTGTCCGGAAGCTTCAGGTCCACCAGCGCGACGTTGAAGTTGCCGCCGGAGAGCGCCGCCAGGGCCTCCGGCTTGTTGGCAGCGGTGATGACCGTGTACCCTTTGCGGCTCAGTAGGCGCTTGAAAAAGGTACAGACGTCGGCTTCGTCGTCGATGACCAGCACCCGAACTTTGGAATCTGTCACAGTACTTCTCCTGAATCGTGCTCTGCAGCAGACTCTGTTATCGGGAGGAGGAGTTTGAAGCAGCTCCCCTCCCCCAGCCTGCTGTCCACTTCAATGCGCCCGTTGTGTGACTCGGCAATCCCCAGGCTGACCGAGAGGCCGAGGCCCGTCCCTTTGCTCGCTTCCTTGCTGGTGTAGAAGGGGGTGAATATCTTGGACAGGTTCTCCGGCGAGATTCCGCTCCCGTTGTCAAGGACGCTCAGCACCGCCCAGCGTTTTGTCTCCTCCACGAGCACCGCGGTGGAGACCTTGATCACCTTCTCCCCGCGCTCCACCTCGGCCAGCGCGTCCCGGGCGTTGATCAGGAAGTTGGTCAGCACCTGCTGGATCTGGGGACCGTTCGCGTTCAGGCGCGGCAGGCCGGCGTCGAAGTCCTCCACGATGGCGATCTGGTTGCGGTTGATCTGGTACTGGATCATGCCCAGAACCCGCCTGGCCTCGGCGTTCAGGTCGATGGCGGCCTGCGGGGCCTGGTCCTGCCGCGAGAAGGTCAGCAGGTTCTGGATGATCCTCTTGCAGCGCAGCCCGCAGTTGATGATATCCCCCAAGGCCGCCGCCCCGTCCTGGTCGTCCTGCTGCTGGAGATCCCTGGCCAGCATCTGGGCGGTCCCGATGATGACGGTCATCGGGCTGTTCAGCTCGTGCGCCACCCCGGCCGCCATGACCCCCAGGGCCACCATCTTGGCGGAGTGCACCAGCTGCGCTTCCATCTTGAGCTTGTTGGTGACGTCCTTCATGATGATGGTCACCGCCGCGAGCTGCTTCTCCTCGTTGAAGACCGGATAGTAGGAAAGGTCGAAAGTGCCGTTTTCGGTGCGCCACTGCTGGAAGGCTGGGTTGCCGGTATTTTTGATCTCTTCGAGGGGGCAGTTCGGACAGGGCTCCTGCAGCCCCTGCAACTTGGCGAAGCACTTGTTGCTGGTGGCCCTGCTCCAGAGTGCGCTCATCTCCGGGGAGAGCCGGTCGTTATGGAGGAGCACGTTGTAGTCGGTATCGATCAGCAGGATCGGGTCGGTCACCGCCCTGAAGGTCGCCTCCCATTCCTTCTTGG
The DNA here is from genome assembly GCF_056994735.1 of Geomonas sp. NCBI lineage: Bacteria > Pseudomonadati > Thermodesulfobacteriota > Desulfuromonadia > Geobacterales > Geobacteraceae > Geomonas > Geomonas sp. Next base: position 11,936 of record NZ_JBXKJL010000085.1, on the reverse strand, counting down.
CGCGCGAGACCTGCTTGTAGAGCGCGGCGTTGTGCATGCTGATGGCGAGCTGATCCGCCAGGTGCTGGACGAAGTTGAGCTCGGCGCGGGCATAGGAGGCCTCGAGCTTGCTCCCGAGGAGGAGGAGTCCGGTCACGTTGGAGCGCTCGAAAAGAGGTGCGACTGCCAGGGAGCGGAGGGTGGGGAGGTCTGTTTCTCCCGAGCGGGTGAAGCAGAGGGGATCGTCGGTGGGACAATAGCTGGTCGCGATCTCCTGCTGCAGGATCTTCCACAGCAGCGAGTCCTTCGGGACGCATCCCGCCGGGAAGTAGCCCTTGGGCGCCATGGCGAAGAGCTTGAGCTTCCCCTTTTGCAGCTTGGCCAGCCCGAGGAAATCGCAGGGGAGCGCCTCCGGGAGCTTCTTGAAGGCACGCTCGATGATGTCGCCGATGGACATGTCGATGTTGATGTCGCGGGTGAGCTGCTGCAGGATCTCCAGGCGGCTGTTCTGGATCAGCACCTCCTGGCTGCGCTTCTTGAGCTCCACGTAGTAGTTGAGCTTGGAGGAATCGACCCCTGTCAGCTGCTCCAGCAGCTTGCCCCTGTTCTTCACGATGACTTCCTGCTGCGGGCTACATGGCATTGCGGAAAATGGCCTCGATATCCTCGCGGGTGGCCCTGCGCGGGTTGGTGACCAGGCAGGCGTCCTTGGTGGCGTTCTCGCTCAAGAGGGGGATGAATTCCTCCCCCAGCCCACGCTGCCCCAGCCCCTTGGCCAGCCCGATGTCCACGATCAGGCGGTTGACGGCATCGATGGAGCGGGCGGCGGCGTCCATCAGCTCGAGACCGGCGACATCCTCTCCCATGGCTATGGCGATGTCCCTGAACCTCTCGGGGCAGACCTCCAGGTTGAAGCGCATCACGTGCGGGAGAATCGAGGCGTTGGTCTCGCCGTGGTGCTGGTCGAGCAGGCCGTCGACCTGGTGGGTCATGGCGTGGGCGGCTCCGAGGATGGCGTTGGAGAAGGCGAGTCCGGCGGTCAGGCTGGCCATGGCCATGTTGGTGTTGGCCTCCATGTCGCTGCGGTCGCGTACCGCGGTGCGGATGTTCTGCGAGATGAGCGAGATGGCCTTGAGGGAGTGGATTTCGGTAAGGGGTGTCGCGGCCAGGGAAACGTAGGACTCGATGCCGTGGGTCAGCGCGTCGATGCCGGTGGCCGCGGCGAGCGTGGCGTTCTTGGTCTTGAGGAGTTCGGGGTCGACGATGGCGATATCGGGGATCAGCGAGCGGGAGATGATGGACATCTTCAGCATTCTGACGGTGTCGACGATGATGGCGAACTGGCTGACCTCGGAGCCGGCGCCGGCAGTGGTCGGGACAATCACCATGGGCGGCAGCGGGGTGACGATCTTGTTGATCCCTTCGTAGTCCCGCAGTCTTCCCCCGTTGGAGGCCAGGATGGCGATCGCCTTGGCCACGTCGGTGGGGCTCCCCCCCCCGACAGAAACGATGCCGTCACAGCCAGACGCCAGGTATTTCGCCGTTCCTTCCGAGACCTCCCGGTCCTTGGGATTGGTGGTGAGGCTGGAGAAGATCACCGTATCGAGGCCGGCGGCCTTGAGATAGTCGACGGCGAGGTCGACCCACCCCGAGGAGATGACGTCACGGTCGCTGACCAGAAAGACCCTGGAGACGCCGAGACGGAGCACGCTTTCTCCGATCTGGCTGAGGGAACCACGGCCGAAGATGATTTCCGGGGCGACGAACTTGCTGATATCCATGACAGCTCCTGACGGGTATGTGGAGAACCAATGGCTAGTGTTGCCGGTAACCTATGGCAAGATCGGTACCAAAAGGGGGCCCCGGCGGCATGTCTCATTAAGGCAAAAACGATCACCGTATACGTAATGCTTTGAATACACTGAAATGAGACGATTTTTTAGGTGCTGGCAAAAATGAAGCGGTGTTAGGGGTGGGATGGGGAAAACCGCCTGCCACTTGTGTTACATTTTGCAACAAACGCTCCATTGTGGAGCGCGAGGGTTGTTACATATTGGGACACGCCGGGAGGAAAAGGTGGTGGCAGGACGGGGTCTGTCATGCTAAGGTGTCGAATTCCTTCGGATGGTGTTGGGGCTCCCCGCCATTGCTCGAAGGGGATCAAATGCCGCTGTGTGTGGTATCGGCATGTGCGTTGGGAGGTTAGCAGGTTGCCGTCAATCTGACCGGCCACCGATCCTGGTCTTTACCTTGAGCTCCGGCCTGAACTCCCAGGGGGGCTGGGGATTGTCCTGAAACCACAGGCCGTTTTTCCTGACTCGCGCCACCCTTTCGGCACCGGCGTAGTGGGCATAATCCGTCCGGTTCATGAACCTTTTGTAGGCCCAGGCCCATCCTTCGGCCAACATCTCCATGTTGATGTTGCGGCCCTCGAGATAGACGACGGCGACAGCTACTTGCTGCGGGTCCTGCTTTGCGAGGAGCGTCCTGCGGATCTCCACCCTGACCTGCTGGTGCAGTACCTTGGTGGATAGCGCCCTGAATGCCTCCTCTCCGTAAGGTTGCCCCTGCTTGTACCAGCCGGTCAGCTTGTCTATCTTCGCGGTTTGAGGCGCTGCCACTCCGTAGAGCCTGACGTGTATTTCGGTGCCGAAGGAATTGACCGTTATGCTGTCGCCCTCGGAGACGCCGACGACCAGGCCCTCGAGGGTGTGCACGGGGACCCCGGCTTGGGCGGCGAATGCCAGAGTGGGGCATACCAGGCAAAGACACGACAGCAGAGCTAGCAAGTAGCGTCCGGATTTCAATGTCACCTCATCGAGATGGAAATGTAAATAGAACCGCCGCGTATGTTATCAAAATCAAAGCGGCAATGCAATTCCTCTCTCGTCGACGCCCCTCTCCCGCCCTCCAGCCAGTCCCGACCTCCTTCTTCGCTTTGGTTCAACGCTCAAACAAGCTTTTGTCGAAGTCGGGAAAAGAAGTTTCCCCCTGAAGATTAAAATCAAGCCAACTTCGGCGCGCCGAATTTCGGTGTAAGCCACTGTCATTACTGACTTAATGTTCAAAAATAACAGCGTTTTCTAATCTAATTTCACATGAAGATTCCGGTTACGGCTTGCCAATTTCAAAGGGGCGACCGTTGAGGTCGCCCCTTTTTGATATACCCACCGATGCTTATACAGGGAAAGCCCCGGAAATTACCCGGGGCTTTCTTTCGTTCAACTTGAACGGGAAGGTATTAGGCTTCTTCGAAGAGCGCGGTGGAGAGATAGCGCTCGGCGAGGTCGGGGAGGATGACGACGATGTTCTTGCCGGCGAACTCCGGAAGGTTGGCCAGCCGGACGGCGGCAGCGACGGCTGCGCCGGAGGAAATCCCTACCAGGAGCCCCTCTTCCTTGGTGAGACGACGGGCAAATTCCAGCGCCTCGTTGCTGTCCACCTGCTCGACTCGGTCCACGATGGAGAGGTCGAGGGTCTCGGGGATGAAGCCTGCGCCGATTCCCTGGATCTTGTGGGGGCCGGGTTTCAGTTCCTGTCCCGCCAGTTTCTGGGAGATGACCGGGCTCTCCTTCGGCTCCACGGCCACCGAGATGATCTGCTTCCCCTTGGCGTTCTTGATGTAGCGGGAGATGCCGGTGATGGTGCCGCCGGTGCCGACGCCGGCTACCACCACGTCAACCGCGCCGTCGGTATCGTCCCAGATTTCCGGGCCGGTCGTTCTTTCATGAATCGCGGGGTTGGCGGCATTCTTGAACTGCTGCGGCAGGAAGTATTTGTTGGGATCCGAGGCGGCCATCTCCTCGGCCTTGGAGACCGCGCCCTTCATCCCGGCTGAACCCGGTGTCAGGATGAGGTTCGCCCCCAGTGCCGCCAGCACGCGGCGACGCTCGATGCTCATGGTCTCCGGCATGGTCAGGGTCAGCTTGTAACCGCGCGCCGCCGCCACGTAAGCCAGGGCGATCCCGGTGTTGCCGCTGGTCGGCTCGACGATTTCCATCCCCGGCTTCAACACGCCGCGCTCCTCCGCATCCCAGATCATGTTGGCGCCGATCCGGTCCTTGATGGAGTAGGCGGCGTTACGTCCCTCGACCTTGGCGAGCACAGTAGCCTTTGCCCCCTTGGTGACGTGGTTAAGACGGACAAGCGGAGTGTTGCCGATGGACTGGGAATTGTCTAAATAGATGCGGGACATAGCGATTACTCCTTTCACTGTTACGTGGTGACCTTATGGTTTCCGTTGAGAGAGGATCTCAAGTCGTTGCAATAATTGTGGTGGAGCGAAAACCTCATCTGGTCTATCGGCTTTGGCTCACGATATCTTTTATATTTATCCTCTAAACCTGTCAACTTATTTTTTATCAATTCTTGACCAATAAACTGTGCAATAAGCCGTAAAGCTAGATCTGGTAGTCCTCGGTGAAGAAATGCATCTTGCGGGGACGGGCGAAGACCCTCTCCCCGACCCTCAGTTTAAGCCGATCCGCCACATCCCTCGGGAGATCCACCTCGATCGATTCGGAGCTTCCGGAGAGGGTGAGGTCGACCCTGACCAGGGGTCCCACGGACAGGATGTACTGCACCTCGGCGGCGATGGCCCCCGACACTCCGGGAGCACGTTCAATCTCGATGTCGTGGGAACGGACGTAACCGATGGCCGGGACATTGGTGGTGGCGGCATGCTCGGGAGCGGAAACCTCGATCCCTTCCATCTGGGCCACCCCCTCGTGCACCCGCCCCTTGAAGAGATTGACGTTGCCGAGGAAATCGAAGACGAAGGGGGTGGCCGGCCGGTCGTATACCTCCGAGGGAGTCCCCTGCTGCTCTATCTTGCCGTCGTTCATGACCACGATCCGGTCCGCGACCTCGAGAGCCTCCTCCTGGTCGTGGGTGACGAAGACGCTGGTCACGTGGATCTCGTCGTGCAGGCGCCTGAGCCAGCGGCGCAGTTCGAGGCGCACCTTGGCGTCCAGGGCGCCAAAAGGCTCGTCGAGGAGGAGCACCTGGGGCTCGACCGCCAGCGCGCGAGCCAGCGCCACCCTCTGCCTCTGCCCCCCCGAGAGCTGGGCCGGGTAACGATCCGCGAGCTGCTCCAGCTGGATCAGCTTCAGCAGGGTGTTGACCTTGTCGCGGATCGCCTCTTTGCTGGGACGGGACTTCCTCGGTTTCACCGTCAGCCCGAAGGCGATGTTGTCGAACACCGTCATGTGCCGGAACAGGGCGTAGTGCTGGAAGACGAAGCCGACGTGGCGATCCCTGACATGGCGCTGGGTCGCTTCCTCTCCGTTGAAGAGGAGCCTGCCGCCGTCTGGTGTCTCGAGGCCGGCAATGATGCGCAGCAGCGTGGTCTTCCCGGAGCCCGAGGGGCCGAGCAGGGCGACCAGTTCCCCGGAGGGGACTTTAAGGTCGACATTGCTCAAGGCGGCGAAGGCGCCGAAATTCTTGCTTACGTTTTCAATATCAATGCTCATTTCGACTACCTTTCGATTTCCGTGACCGAGAGATTCTGATGGATCTTCCACTCGGCCACCGTCTTGATGGCGAGGGTTACCAGTGCCAGCAAGGCCAGGAGTGAGGCGACGGCAAAGGCCGCCGCGTAGTTGTATTCGTTGTAGAGGATCTCGACCTGGAGCGGGATGGTGTTGGTAGAGCCGCGCACATGGCCGGAAACGACGGAGACGGCGCCGAACTCGCCCATCGCCCTGGCGTTACAGAGGATGACCCCGTAGAGGACGCCCCATTTGATGTTGGGGAAGGTCACCCTCAAGAAGGTCTGCAGCCCGCTGGCCCCCAGCGTCAGTGCAGCCTCCTCCTCGTCGCGCCCCTGCGACTCCATGAGCGGGATCAGCTCACGCGCCACGAAGGGAAAGGTGACGAAGATGGTGGCGAGGATGATCCCGGGGATGGCGAAGATGATCTTGATGTCGTGGGCCTGCAGCCACGGTCCGAGCCATCCCTGGAGGCCGAAGATGAGGACGTAAATGAGACCCGAGACGACCGGGGAGACGGAGAACGGCAGGTCGATCAGCGTAATCAGCAGGCTCTTCCCGGGGAAGGAGAACTTGGCGATGGCCCAGGCGGCGACGATCCCGAAGAAGAGGTTCAGGGGTACGCAGCAGGCGGCGGTGACGACGGTGAGCCAGATGGCGGAGAGGGTGTCAGGCTCCTTCAGGGCGGCGAGGTAAGCATCCCACCCCTTGTCGAGGGCCTGCACGAAGACGGCGGCCAGCGGCAGCAGCAGGAAGAGCGCCAGGAAGGCCAGCGCAATGCCGATCAGCAAGAAGCGAATGGAAGCAGGCTCCGAGACAGGCGACGCTCCGGTTTTGTTATTTGATTTCTTGAACCCCTTCGACACTTGCACGCTATCCCCTCACTCTTTCCTTTAAATCCATTTCACCGGCCCGGCTGCGACCGACGCCTTCACCCTTCACCCTTCACGCCTTTGAGCCTACCCCGAGAACCGTCTGCTCCACTTCTGCAGCAGGTTGATGGAGAGGAGCAGCAGAAACGAAACCATCAGCATGACAGTAGCTATCGCGGTCGCACCGGCATAATCGTACTGCTCCAGCTTGGTGATGATAAGCAGCGGGGTGATCTCCGACACCATCGGCATGTTACCCGCGATGAAGATGATCGAGCCGTATTCGCCGACGGCGCGGGCGAAGGATAAGGCAAAACCGGTCAGTATCGCAGGAAGCATGATGGGAAAGATGACCCGGCAAAAGGTCTGCAGGCGGTTCGCGCCAAGGCAGGAGGCGGCCTCTTCGATCTCGTGGTCCAGTTCCTCAAGCACCGGCTGGACCGTCCGGACCACGAAAGGGAGCCCGATGAAGATCATGGCTACCATGATGCCTAAAGGGGTGAAGGCAACCTTGATGCCGCGCGGCTCGAGGTAGCTTCCCAGCCAGCCGTTCGACGAGTAGACGCTGGCAAGGGTGATGCCGGCGACAGCGGTGGGGAGTGCAAAGGGAAGGTCGACCAGCGCGTCGATCAGCTTCTTTCCGGGGAAGCGATAACGCACCAGCACCCAGGCCACCAGGACCCCGAAGACCCCGTTGACCGCCGCGGCCAGGAGGGCCGATCCGAAAGTGACCCGGTAGGAAGCAACCACGCGCGGCGAGGTGACCGCGGCCGTGAAGTCGCCCCAACTGAGGGAAGCCGTTTTGAAGAAGAGCGCGGAGAGCGGTATCAGCACGATAACGCTGAGATAGAAGATTGTGTACCCGAGCGAGGGGCCGAAACCGGGAAGAACGCTGTGTTTGCTGCCAGCTGATGCCATGCTGAAACTCCTCTTTTCAATCACCTGCATCCCCGCCGCTAATTTCGTGACCGCAAGGGCACGGGGAACAATAGCATAAACAGTCTGGGCCTCTGAAACCCGGTAGGAGGGGCGCCCCCGCCTCGAAGAGCGTTGCCTTACCGCGCCGAGGCAGCTACCTCGGCGACACTCTCCCTACCCCCCATCGAGAGGAGCAATTGCTTACCTTGCCCCGGCGTAGATCTGGTCGAAAACGCCGCCGTCCGAGAAGTGGGTCTTCTGGGCCTTGGCCCAGCCGCCGAAGGTGTCGTCAATGGTAACCAGTTTCAGTTGCGGGAAGAGTCTGGCATACTTTGCCGCGACGTTCTTATCATGCGGCCGGTAGTAATGCCGGGCAGCGATCTCCTGCCCCTCTGGCGAATAGAGGTATTTCAGGTACTCCTCCGCCACCTTGCGGGTTCCCTTCCTGTCGACCACCTTGTCAACCACCGAGACCGGGGGTTCTGCGAGGATGCTTAGGGAAGGGATGACTATTTCAAACTTGTTCCTACCGAGCTCATTCACCGCCAGGAAGGCCTCGTTCTCCCAAGCTATCAGCACGTCTCCCTGCCCCCGCTGCACAAAGGTGGTGGTCGCTCCGCGGGCTCCGGAGTCGAGCACCGGCACATTCCGGAAAAGCCTGGTCACGAACTCCTTGGCCTTGGCGTCACTCCCGCCCTTCTGCTTCAGGGCATAGGCCCATGCGGCCAGGTAGTTCCAGCGGGCTCCGCCTGAGGTCTTGGGGTTGGGGGTGATGACCTTGACACCTGGCCTGACCAGATCGTTCCAGTCCCGGATCTTCTTGGGGTTCCCTTTGCGAACCAGGAAAACGATGGTGGAGGTGTAGGGAGCGCTATTGGCCGGCAGCCTCTTTTGCCACTGCTGCGGGACAAGCTTCGCCTTGTTGTAGATCTCGTCTATGTCGTAGGCCAGCGCCAGCGTTACCACATCGGCTGTGAGCCCGTCGATAACCGCCCTCGCCTGCTTCCCGGAACCGCCGTGCGACTGCTTGACCACCACGTCCTGCCCGGTTCTTTGCTTCCACTGCCGTGCAAAGGCCCTGTTGTACTCCTGATAGAATTCGCGGGTGGGGTCGTAGGAGACGTTCAGCAGCTCGACCTTGGCAAATGCCGCAACAGACGACAACACGACCAGCGCAGAAACAAAAACCGCTACCAACAATTTCTTGCTCATATCGCCCCTCCTGTTGTGAAAATCTATCGAACAAGTAGTTTAATGAGAGATAAAAAAACGCTTAAGTCAGCGCTTTTAAATGCAGAAATTCAGCACGCCCTTCTGGGTCTCTTCGGCGTGATCGATCCTTTCCAGAGCATCAGCCAGGGAGGTGCCATCGAGAATCTCGGCGATGGCGTCACGGACGTCCTTCATAACCAGCCTTATCCCGCAGGTAGCCTCATTGTCGCACTCGCCGCAGGTGGCGTAAGAGGTCTCGCTGACACAGGGAACCGGGGCGAGTGGGCCTTCCATGACCCTGATGGCCTGGCCAAAGGTGATGTTCTTCGGATGCCGACCCAGGTAATAGCCCCCCCCCTTCCCTTTTTTGCTGTGAAGTATACCGCTGTTTTTCAGCGCCAGAAGGATGGCTTCCAGAAACTTCTTGGGGATTCTTTCGTCCCTGGCGAGATCGGCGATGAGGATCGGACCTTTGTCGTATTCCCGAGCCAGGTAGATGAGGGCCTTCAGGCCGTATTTAGTTTTCTTCGAGATCATGGATTACTCCATCAATTAAGTAGGTTGACCTTTTACCATTGCCCTGTAGGGTTGTCAACAATATTTTCGCGTCGCCGGCAGAGCGATCCGGTACCGCCGTGTAACTAGCTGCAGCAATCGGACTTTATGCCCCACTACCGTGCGCTGTGAAATCAAGACTTCGCACCTGAAAATAGCCGACCAAACCATTGCGTAACGCCATCCATAATTTTACACCAACCAAGTGCGACATTGTGCTTTTATTTCTTGACAAACAAGCTTTATAAAACTAATCTCTGCGAACTTCTAATCATGACAGAAGAGCTGCACTTTGCAGAGATCTTTCCTCACGGCAGGGAAAAACCGGCCGACCGATCACCGGGCCGGTTTCGGAGGGGTTGTGGCAGAAAACACCAGACGTTTAAGATTCGACACCAAGCTCATTCATGGGGCAACGACAGCCGGGCCGTCCGGTGCCACCAAGACCCCGATCGTTCAGGCATCGGCTTTCGCCTACGGTACGGCTGAAGAACTGGAAGACATTTTCAGAGGCCGGGCCATGGGCCAGGTCTACACCAGGATCGGGAACCCCACCCTGGAAGCCCTCGAGAAGAGGCTGGCTGCGGTCGAGGATGGCATAGCGGCCATCGTCACCTCTTCGGGCATGGCTGCCATCACCACCTCGGTAATGGCGATAGTCAGAAGCGGCGACGAGATCCTCTCCTCGTCGTCGGTCTTCGGCGGCACCTACTCGCTCTTCAAGGACACCATGTCCAACTATGGAATCGGTGCACGCTTCGTCGACCCCACCGACCTCGCCGCCATGGAAGCGGGAATAAGCGATGCGACGAGGCTCATCTTCGTGGAGACCATCGGTAATCCCAGGATGGATATTCCCGATATCGCCGCTCTTTCCGCCATAGCTAAAAAACACGGCATTCCCCTGATGGTCGATGCCACAGTCTCGACTCCCTACCTGGCGAGAGTGAGGGAATTGGGTGCGGACATCATCGTCCACTCCACCAGCAAGTTCATCAACGGCACCGCCAACTCCATCGGGGGCGCCATCATCGATTCCGGCACCTTCAACTGGAATAGCGAGAAGTTCCCCCACTTCGAGCAGTTTTACAAGAAGTACCGGAGCTTCGCCTTCACCGCCCGGACCAGGAAGCTGATCCACAAGGACTTCGGCGCCTGCGCGGCCCCCCTCAACGCCTTCCTCCATGGCGAGGGCCTGGAGACCCTTTCCTTGAGGATGGAGCGGCACTGCTCAAATGCGAAGGCGCTGGCCCATTTCCTCAACGACCATCCCAAGGTAAGCTGGGTGAACTATCCGGGACTCCAGGACTCGCCCTTCCACGAGGTCGCCAATCGCCAGTTCAACGGCCGCTTCGGCGGTCTCCTTACCTTCGGGCTCGCCAGCAGGGAGAGCGCCTTCAAGGCCATCAACGGGCTGAGCCTCGCCAAGAACCTGGCCAATATCGGCGACACCAAAACCCTGGTCATCCACCCGGCCAGCACCATCTGTGCGGACTACACGCCGGAGGTCAAGGCTCTCATGGGAGTGACCGAGGAACTGGTGAGGGTGTCGGTCGGGATCGAAGACATCGAAGACATCGTGGAAGATTTCGCCGCCTCCCTGGAGGCCCTCTAGCTCCGGCTACTCATTAACCATTGAGCTGTTATTTCTCTACTATTTATGATACTAACGCGGGAGTGAAAGAATGAACCTTACAGTGAACGGCAAAGCTGCCACCATCGACCAGGACAACCCCATCTCGATCGTCGACCTGCTGGAAAGCCTCCAGGTTGCCCAGCGTGAATATGTAACCGTCGAGTTGAACGGCGACATTCTCGACCGCGGCGACTTCGAGGGCGCCTTCGTCAAGGACGGCGATGCGGTCGAATTCCTTTACTTCATGGGCGGAGGGGCAAAGTGAAGCTCACCGAAGAACAGATCAACCGCTACTCGCGTCACATCCTTCTCAAGGAAGTGGGCGGGAAGGGGCAGAAGAAACTGCTGAACGGCAAGGTGCTCATTATCGGCGCCGGCGGGCTGGGCTCCCCGATTGCCCTCTACCTCGCCGCGGCGGGCGTAGGGACCATCGGCATAGCGGACGCCGACGACGTGGACATCTCCAACCTGCAGCGCCAGGTGATCCATTTCACCGGCGACGTCGGCAAGTCCAAGGTCCTCTCCGCCAAGGAGAAGATGCAGGCCATCAACCCGGACGTCAACGTCATCACCTACGAGACCTGGGTTTCGGCAGAGAACATTGCCGAGATGGTGGCTGATTACGACTTCGTCATCGACGGGACCGACAACTTCGCCGCCAAGTTCCTCATCAACGACGCCTGCGTCCTGGCCGGAAAGCCGTACTCCCACGGCGGGATCCTTCAGTTCGACGGGCAGACCATGACCATCAAACCGGGCGAGTCTGCCTGCTACCGTTGCATCTTCCCGGAGCCGCCCCCCAAGGAAGCTATCCCGACCTGCTCGCAAGCTGGAGTGATCGGCGTCCTCCCCGGTGTGCTCGGAACGCTGCAGGCGACCGAGGCCATCAAGTTCCTCCTTGGCGCCGGGGACCTGCTGACCGGCCGCCTGCTCACCTACAGCGCGCTCAGGATGCGCTTCAGGGAGATAGGGATCAGGAAGAACCCGAAATGCCCCATCTGCGGCGAGAACCCGACCGTCACCACCTTGCGCGACGAGGTTGACGCCATGACCGTCTGCGACCTGGGGCACTGACATGGTGCAGATACCGGAGAAGATTCAGGAAGCGATCATTGCCCATGCCCGGAGCGGCTTCCCCCTGGAGGTCTGCGGCATCCTCGGAGGAAAGGGAGGTGTCGTCACCAGCCACTTCCCGATGACCAACACCGATGCGAGCAACGAGCATTTCATGATGGATCCGAAGGAACAGTTCGCGGTGGTGAAGGCCCTGCGGGC
>NZ_JBXKJL010000084.1:0-5417 GCF_056994735.1 Geomonas sp. | reverse complement strand
CGAAAAGCAGCTAGTTTGGGCGTGTTGCGGGGCACTCCGTAGTACCGGTAGTGGCCCAACAGTACGGACCTCAGCCATTTTCCCACTTCCGAAATGGGCGTATGCATCCGCTTGCGAAACTCTTCTTGGAAGGGCTGGAAGGAACGTGCTTGAGTTCGTTGAGTTACTCAAGGAACTCAATAAACTCAAGCACGTCCCCGTCCCCCCGTCCCCCCACAAGGGGGCCAGCGAGGAGGCGTTTTCGCGCCTGATCAGAGCAGTCCCGGAGGGGTTCCTGCTCAAAGGAAAGGTTGTTGAGAACATGGATACATGGATTTATTGCAATTGGGTTCTGACACCCTTAACCAACATCCCCCTTGCGCAGATATCCCGGAATGGACAGTCATCCTGCCTTCCCTTCTTGCAATAATCCTTACCAAGCCGGATGAGCGCAGCTTCGAAATCGCAGAAGTCCCTCCCTGCCACTGGTTGCTTTGACCAGATGCTTTCAAGCACCACCATCGCCTCCTCCCCCGGCCCGACAAGGCCCAGGTGACTGGCGGCAAGATGCGCCAGTGGGGAGAGAGGTGGCCGAGCCTTCGACCAGACGCTGCGCAACTCACGCAGGAAGATATTCACTGTCACTTCGCCAATTCCCGTGCCAAGCTCTTTGAGGAGCCGCTCCAGATCGGTGCTGTCCTGCGCCCGTTCATGGAGGGCGTTCAGGTCGCCGCCGTATAAACGGGTCAGGTTCTCCATGATTGCCTGGAGTCTGCTGGCGGTGGAGAAGTCATAGCGCACGTACCCACCTGTGTCGAGGATGGTCACCAAACCGTCCCAGCCGGTGGCGAGGATCTCCTCTGGAGTGACGGCCCCGTGCCGCTCGAACTCCCGGAAGGTCCGTATGGCGATCACCGTGGAAATCCGCGCCCCGAAAAGCTTGGCGGCCAGAAACCACTTGAAGATCTCCGCCGCGTCGTTACCGGCCAGATCAATTCCGAGTTCCCGCGAAAATTTCCCGCCGAATCTTGCCAACAGCTGGTCAATGACGACTTTTCCCATAGGTGGCATTATATCGTTATATCCTTCCGCTAAAACTTTCCCCCTTCACCCTTTCCTGACTGCACTCATTGGCTATAGTTATAATCACCGCATAGCGTACAGCGTTTGAGGTAAAAGGCTTGGCTGACACGAGTATTCGAGGCTAATGTGCCAGGATCCCTTTTGCCGTTCACATAGCACATAAACCTAGGCTGCCTTGCGGTCATTGCCATCATAAATGTTCAACTCCACGAAAAGGGAGCCGATTGTTTACGGGAATGAAGCACTTCGTCCTTCGAGTATCAATTTCAGAAAGCCGGGAGGGTCCATGAAGAAACTGCACTTGGCTGTTATCGGTTTCGGCAGGGTGGGGAGGGCCTGTGCGGACGCCATTGCGGATGACGATCAACTAGTCCTGGCGGGCATTGTGCGCCGCCCCGAAAGCCTTGACGCCCGCCTCCCTCCCCCTCATTCACAGGTTCCCGTAGTCTCCCACGCCGGAGAACTTGCTCAAGTGGACGCGGCGCTCATCTGCGTCACTGCTACTGAAGTGCTGGCGACTGCCCGTGACCTGCTCCAACATCGCACTCCGATCATCGAATGCGCCACGCTGCACGACAGTGCGTTTAGCGAACACCGTGACGAACTCGACCGGATCGCCTCCCTCCACAGGGTGACAGCAATTGTCGGGGCGGGGTGGAATCCGGGTGCCCTGTCGCTGTTCCGCGCCATGTTTGCCCTCCTCGCCCCCAAGGGGCACACGGACACATCCTGGCATACCGGCACTAGCCTGCACCACACCGTCGCCGCACGCGCCGTGCCGGGAGTGCTGGAAGCGCTTTCCACCGAGTTGCGCGGCGCCGACGGAAGGGTGCGGCGCTACGTATATGTGGAACCTGAGAGGGGGGCTGATCCGGCCCGGATCGAGGCGGCGATCAAAAGCGATCCCCTCTTTCTCGGCGAGGAAACCCTGGTGTTTCCAGTGGAGGATATAAGGGTGCTGGAAGAGGAGGGCCACGGCATACTTCTGGAGAGACGCGGGCGGTCGGCGGGAAAAGACCACCAGATGCTGCTCCTTGAGGCGCGCTATTGTGAGGCGGCGCTGACCGCCATGGTCATGACTGCCGCCGCACGGGCGATTCAATCCTGCAAACATGGGGCATACACGCTGTTCGATCTGCCCCCCGGAGCGTTGTGGGGACAGTTGAAGGAAAAGGCTGTTCAGGAGTGGCTCTGACCGGCTGCGGCGCCACTTCGGGGCACTCCTGACATGTTCAAGACGCTCATCGCACCATGAACCTTTCTTCAAGCATCTTCAGCATCAATCCCATCCAGCCGCCAGAGCCCTTCTTCCCGGGCAATTGCCAGCGCTTCCTTGAATTCATTGCTGGTTATACGACGGTTCAAAGGAGGGAAATCGGCCGCTTTGAAACACGGGCGATACTGATCCATGATGTTGATGTAAGTGTCCTGAGAGAGTTCGCGGGCGATGAAGGCCAACACTTCTCGGGTATCGGCAATGCCTCCCGGGAGAACCAGATGTCGAACCAGAAGGCCCCGCACCGCTATGCCGTGCTCATCGAGAGTGAGAGGCCCAACCTGCCGATGCATTTCCTTTAGGGCTGTCTTTGCAGTCTCCACATAGCGCGGCGCGCTGGAAAGCGCCTGAGCAGTATCGCTGTTTCCATATTTGAAATCTGGCATATAGATGTCGAAGATTCCCTCAAGAAGCTGCATGGTCGCCAGTTCCTCGTACCCTCCGCAGTTGTAAACCAAGGGGACATCCATTCCCTGCTCGATCGCATACGGCAGGGCCTCCACAATCTGTGCAACCTGATGAGTTGGAGTGACAAAATTGATATTGTGACACCCCCGCAACCAGAGGGAGACCATCATCTCTCCCAGCTCTTCAACCTCCACTTCTTCTCCCTCGCCGAACTGGCTGATGTCGTAGTTCTGGCAGAAGACGCAGCGCAGGTTGCACCAGGTCAGGAAGATAGTACCGCTCCCGTGCTGACCCACCAGCGGGCGCTCCTCTCCAAAGTGGGGACCGTAGTTCGATACCATTGGGAGCCTTCCGACCCGGCAGAACCCTTTTTCATTTTCCCGGCGGTTGATGTGGCAATGCCGGGGGCAGAGGGTACAATCCTGGAGGATCGTCTGCAGGGCGTCGATCCTCCTTGCCAGTTCCCCCGTCTCGTGCAGACGGATGTACGACGGCTGCGTTTTCTGCATGTGCCTCCACTACAGCCAGCTAGGCCGCTTATCGCCTCAGGCTACGTCATCATCCTCCACGGGCCTGAAGTCGTAATAGAAATTGCCAACCGCCATAAATTCAAACGGCGCATGAAGGCAGATCCACTCATCCATTTCCCATATCACGTTCCTCCTCAAGCGCGGAAACAAAGCGCCAGTGCAGCAGGTGGAGATGGGGAAGTAACACTTTTATCCAGAGGATCTTATCGGAAAATTGGAGGTTGTCACGTTGGCGTACCAGGTAGTACACGGTGGGCATCACCCTCCGCATCAAGGTGGAGGGAGCAATCGGAGCCCTTACGGAAACTACCGCGAAGAATACCAGCGAACTGTCATCGTCGAAAAGATTGTCCTGGTCGCCCAACAGCGGTTGAGAAAGGCGCATTCCCTAGTTGCCTGACGGCTGAGGCCTTATGCTCTGGTTTGACTGCCGATGGAAATATGAGTTACCGCTTGATTTTTATAGCTCTTATTGGTAATGTCTCCGCAACATAGTCCATGGCGATGGAGTTCGCCAAAACCGCTTTCACAAGCTGATGACTCCTGCTCTTAAACCTAGGGCAGGAGTTTTTTTATATCATCTAATGTGGCTGATCGTGGTTAAGTCACTGACTGCGCTGTGAAATGTTGTAAAGGAGACAGGTGGATGAAGATTGCTGCTACTATTGCCTTGTTCTGCGCCGGCGGGGGAGTCACCCGTTACTACCTCTCGGGTTGGGTCTACTCGGTCCTTGGCCGCGCCTTCCCGTACGGGACTTTTGCTGTTAATGTCATAGGCGCGTACCTGATCGGTCTGATCATGGAGCTGGGGATGCGGAGTTTCGTCCTTTCTGATACGCTCCGCTTAGGGCTCACTGTCGGCTTCCTGGGCGGGCTCACTACGTTCTCTACCTTCAGTTACGAAACCTTCCAGCTCCTCGAGGACGGCCAGTTCGTGCTGGCCTTCGCCAATGTGCTGGGAAGCGTTTCGCTTTGCCTCGTGTTCACCTGGCTCGGCATTATAACTGTCCGCTCTATCACCTAGGAGGAAAAATCATGGCCAAAACGGTTGGCGAAAACATCGTGATGCGCATCTTCATCGGGGAAAGCGACCGTTACGCTCACAAGCCGCTCTATGAGGTTCTGGTGGAACTGTTCCGCAAGGAGGGCTTCGCCGGGGCCACTGTCACCCGCGCCATCAGCGGCTTCGGCGCCCACAGCGTCTATCACACCCAGAAACTGCTGGATATCTCCTCCAACCTCCCCCTGATCGTCGAGGTGGTCGAGACGGAGGACAAGATCAACGCGATCATGCCCCGGCTCGACGAGATGATGAAGGATGGCGGCATGATTATTCTGGAAAGCGCCCGCGTCATCCGCTACTCCCCTTCACCGAAATAGCGGCCTACGCTTCGAAAAGCTGAGGGCGGAGGACTTCACCATCGCCAGTCAGGTGAAGGGGAACGGGTGGCGTCTCTGGCGGTTGTGCGGCCGCCTTCAGTTGACACCTCGACGTCCCCGGAATAGAGTTTCCTGAACACTCGCGCCCGATCCCACTATAAAACGGGGCTGGATGTGGAACCTTGTGATCCCAGGATATACATGGCTGCCGAGCGCACCTTCCTCGCCTGGATCCGCACCGGCCTTGCCCTCATGGGCTTCGGCTTCATCGCGGCCAGGTTCGGCATCTTTCTCAGAGAGGAGGCTGCTTTGGTCTCCCCTTCCCCTCACCATCTCGGTCTTTCCCTTCCGGTCGGCGTCACCCTCATCATCCTCGGGGTCTTCATCAACGTGAGCGCCGCGGTCCGCCACCACCGCTACCTTCGCGCCCTCGACGAGGGCAACTTCAGGACAGCCTTCGGGACCACCTTCGCATTCGTTATCACCGGGCTGCTCGCTCTTATCGGCTTGGGACTGGCGATATACCTGGCCATGCTCTAGCTCTTGATTCCCCTCCGCACTCTCCTCAATTCTCCATGTCAGGCACCCGCACCCGCGTCTACCGGTGCGGTGGAGGGAGAGCGGCTTGACAACACCGCCTCTACCCGCAAAATGACCTATATCTCACCCTTAACAGTGGAGGATTCCCATGCAGATGAAGATCACATTCCCGCATGGCAAAAGGGTCAATGCGGTGATCGGCAGCTGGCTGATTCCCACCG
>NZ_JBXKJL010000083.1:0-24363 GCF_056994735.1 Geomonas sp. | reverse complement strand
GCCCAGATCGCCGTGCAGTCGGCCTTGACGGGCCACCTGGTCTTCACCACGGTCCACGCCAACAACGTCTTCGACGTGATCGGCCGTTTCACCCACATGGGGATCGACCCCTACAACTTCGTCTCCTGCCTGAACTGCGTCATGGCCCAGCGCCTGGTGAGGAAGATCTGCCCCTCCTGCAAGCGCCCGGTTTCGGTCTCGGACCAGGAGCTCAACGAGTCGGCCATCGACCCGGAGGTGACCCGCGGGGTGACCCTGTACCAGGCGGTGGGGTGCGAGGAGTGCAACGGCACCGGCTACCGCGGCCGCTCCGCCATCGTGGAGCTTATGGACCTGAACGACGAGATCAGGGAGCTGATCATCTCCAAGGCCCCGATCGCCACCCTGAAGAAGGCCGCCCGCGCCGCAGGCACCTCCTTCCTGAGGGAGTCGGCGGTGGCCAAGGTGCTGGCAGGCGAGACCACGCTCAAGGAAATCAACCGTGTCACCTTTGTGGAGTAGCCGGCTATGTTAATGTCAACAAGGAGTCTGGGGCTGGAAATCTCCGGGGAAGGGCTCTCCTTCGCGCTGGCGGCAGGGGGGAAGGCCCTCAAGGTCCGCGGGGGGCTCTCCGTTCCCTTCCCCGCGGGGACCATACACCTCTCGCGCCGCGAGCCCAACGTGCTGAACGCGGTCTCCTTCGTCTCGGCGGTCAGGGAGGCTCACCTGCGCCTTCTGACCAAGGAGCGCGCGGTCTCTGTCTCCATTCCGGACGCGACCGGCCGCGTGGTGCTGCTGGACCTGGAGGCGCGGTTCCGGAGCCGGGAAGAGGGGCTCGACATCATCCGCTGGAAGCTCAAGAAGAGCTTCCCCTTCGACATCAGCACGGTGCACATCGATTACCAGACCCTGGACGAGAAGGAAAACGGGGCGGTGTCGCTCCTGGTGTCGCTGATCTCGCGACCGGTGGTGGCCCAGTACGAGGAGCTCCTGGTCGAGGCGGGGCTGGAGCCGCGCTTCGTCGACTTCAACTCGTTCAACCTCTACCGCCTTTTCGCGCCGCGCCTGGAGATGTCCGACAACGGCGCCTTCGTCTCCTTCTTCCGCGGAGCCCTCACGGTGCTGATCTTCTTCGGCGGCGTGCTCTCCTTCTACCGCACCAAGGAGACGGTGGGGGAGGCCCAGAACCTCTTCCGCGAGGTCAACAGTTCGCTCCTGGTGTACCGCGACCGTTTCCCCGGGCACACGGTCGGCGAGGTCTTCTGCATGGCCGCCCCCCTGGAGGCCGAGGCCTTCCGGGCGGTGGTGGCCGAGGCCACCGGCCTCGAGCCGGTGCTCCTGGACCTGGAGCGGTTGGTGATCCAGGAGGCCGGCGCGGCCCTGGAGAAACCGGCGCTGCACGGGCTGGCGGCTGCGCTGGGCGCCGCGGCAAGGAGCCTTTGAGATGAAATTTACCATCAACCTGGCCACCAGGCGCTACCTCAACACGAGGCTCCTGAACGCGGTCCTGCTGGCCCTCCTCCTGATCCTCGGGGGGCTTTCCGTGCTGAACGTGCGGGAGGCGGCCTACAACCAGGGGGAACTCTCCCGCCTGAAGAAGGAGGCCGCGGCCGCCGGCAAGCCGGGCGGCCCGACCGTCAGCCAGGCACAGCTGGACGTCCAGGCCGGAAAGATCCGCTTCGCCAACGACCTGATCGGCCAGAAGACGGTGAACTGGCTGGGGCTTCTGGACGATCTGGAGTCGGTGGTCCCGCCGGGCGTGGCGCTCGGCGTGATCGAGCCTTCCAAGCGCGAGCAGAGCGTCAAGATCAGCGGCGCCGCCCACAGCTTCAACGAGGTGCGCGCCATGCTGGAGAATATGGAGCATTCGAAGAAGTTCTCTGACGTCTTCCTGTTGAGCCAGGGCGATACCAAGGTGGGGCAGACGCAGCAAGGCGTGGCCTTTTCCATTTCCTGCAAGGTTTCCTACCGATGAACTACCAGATGCTGCGTGACATACTGCAGGCCCGGCCCCGGGCCATCGCCTTCCTGGCTTTCCTGGCCGTGCTGAACCTGGGGCTTTTCCTGTACCTCTCCGTCGTGCAACGGCCGGAACTGGAAACGGCGCGGGCCCAGTGGCTGACCCAGCGGGCCGCCGCCTCGAGCGGGCAGAGCGCCTCCAACAGCGCCACCCGCTACCGGCTGAACCAGCGGGACCTGGCGCTCTTCGAGCAGAGGCTGATCCCCAAGCAGGACTTCGCCTCCTTCATGAGCCGGGTCTTCCAGGCGGCCAAGGCGCATGGCCTGACGGCCAAGGGGGTGACCTACACGCCGGCCGCGGTGAAAGGGGATCCGGGCCTGGTGACGTACGGCATCAGCTTCATCCTCTCCGGCAAGTACCCGGCGGTCAAGGCCTTCATTGCCGACCTCCAGGGGTACCGCGAGATCGTCACCCTCAACTCGGTGGCGCTCAGCAGCAGCAGCGCCACGGAAGAGGCGGTCAGCCTCAATCTGCAGATGACCGCCTATCTCAAGAGGGAGGGCGCATGAACCGCCAGAAAGTGATTCTCGCCCTGCTGCTGGTGGTCTTCGCCGGCTCCCTGGTCTACAGCTACCTCCGCTCGCCGAAGCAGCTGCAGGGTCCCCCGCGCGCCGCCACCCGCGCCGCCGCCCCGGCCGCCAGGGCCAAGGGAGCCGCCGCTCCCGCGGTGAGGGACCAGGGCTCGGTGCGCATCGATCTTCTTGAGCGGGAGACGGCCCGTTTCGGCGGCTACCGCCGCAACATCTTCAGCCCCATCTTCAGGGAGGAAGTGAAGACTCCCCCCTTCAAGCCGCTGCCCCCGCCCCCCAAGCCGGTGAGCAAGCAGCTGCCTCCCCCTCCGCCTCCGGTCCAGGGGCCGCCGGTGCAGGCCGCACCGCCGCCGCCGACACCGGAGCAGCTGGCTGACGCCGAGATGGGCAAGATCACCTTCCTGGGCTTCTTGAAGAAGAACGGCGACAAGACGGTCTTCCTCTCGCACAACAACGAGATCTTCCTGGCCAAGAAGGGCTCGAGGATAGGTAGCAATTATGTGGTGAGCGATCTCACCGACGACGCCATCACCATCAAATCGGTGGCAGGAGGGAGGGAGGTTGTGATACCGCTTGCCGAGAACAGGTCACTCAGCAAGCGCCGCCCCAGCAAATGGACGACCCCCCCGTAAGGAGCAACTGCATGCACAGTAAAAGACCGATTCTCACCCTGATGCTGGCGACGCTGCTGTTATCCGGCTGTGCCGCCGGACGCACCGCCTTCAGCAAGGCCGAACAGCTCGAGCGCGAGGGGAACCTGGACGCGGCGCTGGTGAAGTACGCCGAGGTGGCCAACGCGCACCCGGAGGTGGGCGAGTACCGGGTGAAGTTCCTGAACGCCACCGATGCCGCGGCCCGGGGGCACTTCAAGAAGGGCGAAACCTTCTTCGCCTTGAAGAGCTACGACGATGCCCTCAGGGAGTACCAGAGCGCCTACGCCCTCGATCCTACCCAGGTGCAGGCCAAGCTGCAGGCCGACCTGGTGCTGAAGATGAAAAGGGTCCAGGGGTACCTGCAGGAGGCGGCGGACTTCGAGAAGAACCGCAAGCCGCACGAGGCCCTGACCGCCTACCGCCACGCGCTGGAACTGGAGCCGGGGGACAAGCAGGCCAAGGAGGCGGTGGACCGGCTGGTGGCGATCAAGCACCAGAAGCTGGACGGCTACGAGCTGAACCTGAAGTCGACCAAGCCCATCACCCTCAAGTTCAAGGACGCCAAGCTCAAGGAGATCTTCGGCATCCTCTCGCAGCTTTCCGGAATCAACTTCGTCTTCGACGAGATGGTCAAGGACGTGAACGTCTCGCTCTTCCTCGAGAACGCCACCTTCCAGCAGGCGATGGAGATCATCACCGGCATGCACAAGCTGGACAGGAAGGTCCTCAATGAGAGCACCATCATCGTCTATCCGAAGACCCCGGACAAGATCAAGCAGTACGAAGAGCTCTTCGTGCAGACCTTCTACCTGAACAAGCTGGAGGCCAAGAAGGCGGTCAACCTGATCCGCACCATGCTGCAGGTCAAGAAGATCTACGTGAACGACGAGCTGAACGCCCTGGTTATCCGCGATACGCCCGAGGTCATCGAGGTGGCCCGCAAGATCCTGGAGGCGAACGACGTCCCCGACGCCGAGGTGCTCCTCGAGGTCGAGGTCTTCGAACTGTCGAAGAACAACGCCGAGAACTTCGGCCTCTTCCTCTCCAGGTACGCGGTCTCGGCGGCGGTGGTGCCGCCGGGAAGCAACACCTTCTTCGCCGATACCCTGAACTCGGTCACCAACACCTCGTCCACTTCCTCCACGTCGGGTACCACCACGACCGCGACCTCGCCGAGCAACCTCTTGAACCTCTTCGCCTATAAGGGGTACAATGGCTACCTGACGGTGCCCAACGCCACCTTCAACTTCGGCAAGACCCTGACCAGCGGCGAGACCCTGGCCAATCCGAAGATGAGGGTGAAGAACCGGGAAAAGGCGAAATTCAACGTCGGCACCAGGGTGCCGATCACCACCACCTCGTCTCCCTCCGGCGGCGGGGTGAGCGTCAACGTCCAGTACGTCGACGTCGGTGTCAAGCTCAACGCCGAGCCGACCATCCAGCTGAATAACGAGGTCTCCATCAAGCTGGGTCTTGAGGTCAGCTCCATCCTGAGCCAGTCCACGGTCGGCTCCGACAAGGCCACCACGGTGGTGACCATCGGAACCAGGAACCTGGACACGGTGCTCTCCCTCAAGGACGGCGAGACCAGCATCATCGGCGGCCTGATCCAGAAGAGCAAGAACGAGGCGAAGGACAAGATCTGGCTCCTGGGGGACATCCCCTTCCTCGGCGCCCTCTTCAGCAACAACACCGACAAGTCCGATAAATCCGAGCTCCTGCTGGCCATCACCCCGAGGATCGTGCGCGCGGTGACCGTCCCCGAGGGGGACGTCGCTGCCTTCTGGTCGGGACGCGAAGAGGAGCCCTCCACCAACAAACCCTATTCCTCCTTCGTCGAGGAGACGGAAGCGGGCCTCGCACCGGCGGCTCCGGCCGCGGGGGCTCCCGCTGCGGGGGGAGCCGCGGGACGGGCGACTTCGGCTGCGGCCAGGAGAAGGGAAGCTGCGGCGGCCGCCGCCCAGGCGCAGCCCGTGCCGGCAACCCCGGCCGGTCAGAACCTTCCCGTTCCCGGCGCTCCGAATCCGGCGACCGCGGCCCCGACGCCGAGCGGACCGGCTGCTCGTCCGGCACCGATGATGCCCGAAACAGGGGCTGAGATTCCGCCTCCGCCTGCTCCTGCCCTCGCACAGGTTCCGCCTCCGCCGGTACCGGCGGCTGCCGCTCCCGTAGCTGCGGTACCTCAGGGTGGTGGCGTCGCCACGACGGCGGCTCCGGTGACTGCGGCGCAGCCCGCTCCGGCGCCGGCTGCAGGCTCCGCTCCCCAGGCACCGGCGCAGACGACCGCGGCGAAGACCACCGCGGCCCAGCCTGCCGGACCGCAGACCACCGCTGCTGCCCCGACTACTGCTGCGCGGACCACCGCGGCCCAGACGACAGCGGCCAAGAACACAGTGGCACCTGCGCCGACCGGCAGGCCGGCGGCCCCCCAGGCCCAGGCGGCGACCCCGGCGCAGAAGAGCCAGCAGCGCAAGCCGGGCACGGCCCCCTCCAAGATTTCCCTCACCCTGGGAGTTCCCTCGTCGGCGAAGGTTAACGACCAGTTCACGGCGCAGGTCAACGCGGGTGGGGCGCAGGACCTTCTCAGTACCGTCTTCGTACTGACCTACGATCCGAAGCTCCTGGAAGTGGTGAGCCAGTCCGACGGACCGTTGCTTAAACAGGGCGACTCCCCCATCAGCTTCCAGGCCTTCGCCGACAAGAAGAAGGGGGAACTATGGGTCTCGGCCGCACGCCTCAACAGCGCGCAAGGGGCAAGCGGCGACGGTGCCATTCTCAACGTGACTTTCAAGGCCCTTGCCAAGGGGGCGGCCGGCATCGGTTTCTCCAATACCAATTTCCGGACCATCCAGGGCGACCAGATCCCGGTCACCGCCTTCAAGTCCGTAGTAGAGGTAAAGTAGCCCGCCGGGCTAGGGAATCATGCACCGTATCGTTAACAATAACCGTGGCCTGACCCTGATCGAGCTGGTGGTGACCATGGTGATCCTCTCCATCCTGGGCGCCCTGGTACTCCCCTCCGCGCGTGTCACAAACATCCGGGTGAAGGAGATCGAGCTGAGGAGGAACCTCAGGGAGGTAAGGACCGCGATCGACGAGTACCACCGGTACTGGGAGAAAGCCAAGGCCGAAGGCAAGATCACCGCCATCGACGAGACCGGTTATCCCAAGACCCTGGACGACCTGGTGAAGGGGCATGACTTCGGCGAACTCAACGTCAAAAGCAGGAAGTTTTTACGCAGGATCCCGCAGGACCCGTTCCACCCTGTGAAGCCCGATGACAAGGATGGCCCCTGGCATCTGCGCTCCTACAAGGATGAACCGGACAGCACCATCTGGGGCGGGGAGGATGTCTACGACGTCTACTCATGGAGCGACGGCACTGCCCTCGACGGCACGAAGTACAACACGTGGTGAACTCATGTTCAAGATATTGAAGAAGCTTAAAAAGTCGCAACGGGGTTTCACCCTGATAGAGCTGATGATCGTGGTTTCGATCATCGGTATCCTGGCCGCCATTGCGGCGCCGAACTATCAGTGGGGACTGGTGCGGGCGCGCGAGGCGGTGCTCAGCGAGGATCTCTACACGCTGCGCACCACCATCGACCAGTACTACGCCGACAAGGGGAAGTACCCCGACTCCCTGCAGGACCTGGTCACCGACAAGTACCTCAAGGGGATCCCTGTCGATCCCTTCTTCAAGGCACCCACGGCCGAATGGGACACCGTGCCGCCGCCGACCGACGAACCTGATGTCAAGGGCTCGGTGGCCGGGGTCCGCAGCAAGTCGACGCAGATGAGTTCCAGAGGTATTCCCTACAACGAGTGGTAGAACCGGATAACCCTTAAGCCGATTGAGGCCCAGAGAAGATGATCCAACTGCACAACGTATCCATGTCGTACCAGGGCGAGAGCCCGGCGCTGACCGACATCAGCCTCAAGATCCCCAAAGGGGATTTTGTTTTTTTGACCGGGCAGTCCGGCGCCGGCAAGTCGACCCTATTGAAGCTCCTCTACGCCGAGCTCACCCCGACCCGGGGGCAGGTGCTGATCGACGGCTCGAACATGACCCGGCTCACCCGCTCGCAGATCCCCCTGCTGCGCCGCTCCATCGGCGTGGTCTTCCAGGACTACAAGCTACTCCCCAACCGGACCGTGCTGGAGAACGTGGCCATCACCCTGGAGGTGCTGGGGTGGGGCAAGCGCGACATCGGCAAGAAGGTCTACCACATCCTCAAGCAGATGGGGATCGAGGACAAGATCAACGCCACCCCGCTCAAGCTCTCCGGCGGACAGCAGCAGCGCGTGGCGCTCGCCCGGGCCCTGGTGAACGATCCTAAGATCCTGATCGCCGACGAGCCGACCGGTAACCTGGACGACGAGAACAAGGAGCAGATCCTCTCCATCTTCAAGGAGGCCAACATCCGCGGGACCACCGTGGTGGTGGCGACCCACGACCGGCGGGTGATCGAGAACTCGCACCGCAGGGTGATCCGCCTGGACAAGGGGAGGATCCTGCAGGATCTGGGGATGGAGACAGGGACGCTGCCGGAAGGTCAGGGGCTGGAGAAAGGAAGGATGCCGGAGGAGCAAGATGTCGAGAGTTAAGCAGGCCGTCCGTCCCAAACTGGCCCAGGAAGGCTTTTTCGGGCGCCTCTCCTACTTTTCCGCCAGGGCGGTCGCCAACCTGAAACAAAATATCTTCGTCAGCGCCGTGACGGTAGGAACGATCGCGCTGGCGCTTTTGATCGCCTCCCTCTTCCTGCTGGTCTACGTCAACCTCGAGGGGATGGCGGAGGGGTGGAGCGACAAGGTCCAGATCACCGCGTACTTCGACAAGGAACCGGCGCCTCTCGCCGTGTCCGCCCTCAAGGGGAGGGTCAACGCCATAACCGGAACCTCGAAGGTGGTCTTCGTCTCCCAGCAGGAGGCCGAGAAGCGGCTTCGCAATCGGCTGAAGGGGCAGGAGTCGCTTCTGGAGGGTATCTCCTCGGAAGTCCTCCCGGCCTCCCTGGAGATCAGCCTTGACCGTGGCCACCGCGACAGCGCCTCCGTGGCCGCCTAC
Organism: Geomonas sp.; assembly: GCF_056994735.1. NCBI lineage: Bacteria > Pseudomonadati > Thermodesulfobacteriota > Desulfuromonadia > Geobacterales > Geobacteraceae > Geomonas > Geomonas sp. The sequence goes on along the minus strand of NZ_JBXKJL010000083.1, from coordinate 16,116 downwards.
GTCTCCTCGTTGAAGCAGATCCAGGGGATCACCGAGGTCCAGTATGGAGAGGAGTGGGTTAAGCGCTTCAACTCCTTCATGAACCTCTTCCGCCTGATGGGAGCTCTCCTCGGGAGCTTCATGGCCATCGCCGTGCTCTTCATCGTCTCCAACACCATCAAGCTCACCATCTATGCCAGGAAGGAAGAACTGGAACTCCTGGGACTGGTGGGGGCGACCCGGCTCTTCATCAAGGCGCCCTTCCTGATCGAAGGGGTGCTGCAGGGTGCGCTGGGAGCGGTGTTGTCGCTGGTCGCTCTCCTGGGATGCTACTTCCTCTTCCTGAAGAACGCGGGGAGTTTCCTGGGAGTGAATCCCGCGGCCGCAGGCTTGACCTTTCTGCCGTTGACCCACCTGGCGGCCGTTCTCCTGGGCGGAGTGCTCCTCGGGTTCATCGGGAGCGCCACCTCGTTGAGAAGGTTCGTGAACGTCTAGCATGCGATTTCTCTCACTCATAGTTTGTCTTGTCATTGCCCTGGCACTTCCGGCGCTCTCCCATGCCGGCGCCAAGGAGGATCTGCAGGGGGTAAAGAAGCAGATCAAGGAGAAGAGCGCCCTCCTCAACAAGACCCAGAAGGTGGAGACCAAGGTCTCCGGCGAGCTGCAGCAGATCCAGAAATCGCTGGCCGAGAAGCAGGCGAGCCTCTCCTCGCTGGGACGGGACCTGGCCGGGGTGGAGAAGGGGATCGACAAGACCCTCTCGGACATCGAGCGGGAGCGCCTGGAGGCGGAGAAGAAGCGTCAGCAGATCAACCGCAGGGTGGCTGCCCTCTACAAGGGCGGGGACACCGGAAACCTCCGGGTCTTCTTCTCTTCCGAATCCTTTCCGCAGATGACCGAGAACCTGCGCTACATGCGGAGCGTGCTGGAGAACGACAAGAAACTCTTCGCCCAGTACAACCAGAACCTTGAGCACCTGAAGGGGCTAAAGGAGCGGTTGGAGCAGGAGGCGGCCCGCAAGGAGGGCATCCGCCGCTCGATCGAGGCCAAGAAGCGCGAGATAGAGCAGGAGAAGTCGCGCAAGGCGACCTACCTGGTGCAGGTCCGGCAGGACAAGCAGGGGTACCTCTCCTCCATCAAGGAACTCCAGGCCAACGCCGGCCGCCTGCAGAGCATGATCCAGAAGCTCGAGGCCAGAAACCGCAAGGCGGCGCTCGAGGCCAGAAAGGCTCTTGAAGCAAAGAATAGAAAGGGGTATAGTTCGAAGTCTCGTGGCAAGGAGACGGCACAGAACTCCCTGCCGCCGGCACCGCAGGTCCCTGACAAGGGACTCGGCACCCAGAAGGGGAGGCTGTCGCTTCCCGTGAAGGGGGCCATCGTCGGACGCTTCGGAAGGCACAAGAATACCGGATTCGATTCCTTCACCTACAGCAACGGCATCTCGGTGTCGGCCCCCGCCGGAACCCCCATTCGCGCGATATACGACGGCGAGGTGATTTTCGCCGATTATTTCAAAGGGTATGGTAATATGATTATCGTTGACCACGGCGGCGGCTTTTACAGCCTGTATGCGCACGCCTCGTCGGTCGGCAAGAAAGTAGGTTCGAAGGTAGCCAGGAACGACGTCCTGGCCAGCGTCGGCGACCTTGACTCATCGAAGGGGCCGATGCTTTATTTCGAGATACGATACCAGGGAAAGCCGGTAGACCCCGCGCCCTGGTTCCGATAAACAGGGACCGCAACAAAATCTAGGGAGGCATAATGTTCAAGGGTAGTAAATTCAGGAAGGCAACCCTGTTCGTGACCACCGTTTCTTTGATAACGCTGGCCATCGGGTTCGGCGTTCAGCGCAGGTGTGCGGCCCAGGGCGGCGGCAACGACTACGAATCAATCGAGCTCTTTACCGACGTCCTTTCCATCGTCAAGAAGAGCTACGTTGAAGAGGTCGACACCAAGAAGCTCATCTACGGTGCCATCAACGGGATGCTGACCTCCCTCGACCCCCACAGCTCCTTCATGCCGCCGGATACCTACAAGGAAATGAAGATCGACACCAAGGGTGCCTTCGGCGGCCTCGGCATCGAGATCACCGTCAAGGACGGAATCCTCACCGTCATCTCCCCGATCGAGGACACACCTGCCTTCAAGGCGGGGATCAAGGCCGGCGACCAGATCCTGAAGATCGACGACAAGTTCACCAAGGACCTGACCATCACCGAGGCCGTGAAAAGGATGAGGGGCATCAAGGGAACCAAGGTCACCCTCACCATCATGCGCGAAGGTTTCGACAAGACCAAGGACTTCACCCTGGAGCGCGACATCATCCAGGTCAAGAGCGTGAAGTACAAGGTGCTGGACGACGGCTACGGCTACGTCAGGATCTCGCAGTTCCAGGAGAAGACCGACGACGATCTCGAGAAGGCGCTGAGGGCGCTGCAGCCCGAGCGCAAGCAGCTGAGGGGCCTGGTGCTCGACCTCCGGAACGATCCCGGCGGGCTCCTGGACCAGGCGGTCCGGGTATCCGAGCACTTCATCGACGAGGGCAAGTTGATCGTCTACACCGAGGGGCGCGAGAAGGATTCGCAGATGCGCTTCAACGCCCGCAAGGGTGGCAAGGAAGCGAACTACCCGATCGTGGTGCTGATCAACAGCGGCAGCGCCAGCGCCTCCGAAATCGTGGCGGGCTGCCTCCAGGACCACAAGCGCGCGGTGGTGATGGGGACCCAGAGCTTCGGTAAGGGAAGCGTGCAGACCATCATCCCGCTCTCCGACAACTCCGGGCTGCGTCTGACCACCGCCAGGTACTTCACGCCTAGCGGCCGCTCCATCCAGGCCAAGGGGATCACCCCGGACATCCAGGCCGAGAAGATGGAGATCGCCAGCAACCCCGAGAAAAAGGACGGGATGCACATCAGGGAGAAGGACCTGGAGAACCACTTCGAGAGCGACAAGAAGGACGCCGCCGACGACAAGAAGGCCAAGCCCGCTCCGTACAAGACCGATGAAACCATCAAGGGTGATTCCCAGGTCCTGCGCGCCCTTGACCTGCTGAAGGGCTGGGAGATCCTGAAGACCATGGGGAAAGTCTCCTAACAGCTGAGTGACCAACAGGCAGAAGTGAAAACGGAAGGGGATGGAAAACGTCCCCTTCCGTTTTTTATTTTCGGGCAACCTTACAGGCAATCAAAACCTTGCCGGCGTTCTCTCAGGCACCGAATTCGGAACCTGCTCGCCAGTACCAATCTTCTTTAGAAGCGGCCCACCGGCTGCGAGCAGTATGATCAATCCCCCCTTCAGTCAATGCCGCAGCCAGCCTTGACACACAGTTGCTCCTCAGTAAAGTTTATTGTTGTTCACAGGCATCCCTCTCTCTCAGTGACTTCATCAACATTGTCAGAAGAACCGGGGACTGGGAATCAGTTGAGGCTGGTAGTCGCAGAGACTTTAAGCTGTGACGGTCTGAGATCCTGTAACTTGTAATAGACTCGAAATGGAGGCGACATATGCCGAAGCTGAAGGTATTCCACCAGGTGCTGATACTATTTTTCGCCGTCGTGATACTGCCTCTCCCTGCTTCCGCCATTTCACAACTCTCCATCTACCCCGGGGGCGACGGCATCTTCGTGCTGCAGGGGAGGCTGGAGGGGGTAGGGGGGCTCCACACCTGGATTGCCTATGACAGCTCGACCCTCACCAACCCCAGGATCTCACTCGGTCCTCTCATGGCCGGCGTGGCAGCCGTGGTCAACCCTTCCAACCCCATTCAGATTGCCGGGGTGGTCGGAAACACGAGTGGGATTACCGCCAGCGGGACTATCGCCACCATCAGTTTTGACCGGATCGGCTCCACGCCCGGGACCATCACCACTTTGACCGCCAAACTCATAGACCCCAGTCGGAAGGCCATTGCCATGGCACAGCCAGCTGTCACCAATCCCGCTCAGCTTGTGGCCACGACCGATCCTCCACCTGCCACCACCACCGCTACCGGGAGCGGGGGAGTCAGCAGCGGTGGCACGGGTACTGGCAGTGGCAGTGGCAGTTATGGATCTACAACGGAATCACCACATCCCTTTATAGTGGGTGGGACAGTGACGTTCCCTCCTACCGATACCAGCACAGGGAAGGTCGGAAAGGAGCCCACGCCCCAGACCGAGCAGGAGATGCAGGACCGCCGCCCATTGTCGCAGGTAGCTGCAACGCCGCCCCCTGAGCCTGCCGAGGTCGAGGCTCCCGCTCCGAAGGCTGCGACTCCAGCGATCGTCGTAGCAAAGCCCATTCAGAGCGTCCTGGAACGGTTCAGGCTCTTCACCGGCGAGAAGTCGACCAAGAGCCTTACAGCACTCTTCAACCGCGACATCTCGACGCCCTTCAGCCAGGAGCCGCCGATAGCGATTGCCGACGGCAAGGGAACCATTAAGGTCATGATCTCCCGACTCCCCGGTGACAAGACACCTAATCTCACCTTCAAATCCGCACGTTTCGTTTCGGTCGCACGGAGCGAAGGGGCATGGGAGATCGAAGTAGCACCTGACAAGGGAGCGGTCTACGCCAGCATCACCATTCTGTCCAATGGCAGGGTTCAGGAATTTCCCCTGACTGTTGCCCCGAAGGCTGATGTCGCCGTTAAGAAAGCGGGAGTTCCTTCGGAAGCCGATTTCAATCTCTTCCTGAATGAGCGTGGGACAGCTGCCGCCCCGAAATTCGACTTGAACGGCGATGGCAAGCGTGACTATCTCGATGACTACATCTTCACGGCGAACTACCTGGCGAAGGCGGAGGAAGCTACCCACAACAAGAAGACAGCGCAGCAGAAGCCATAGGTGTGCCTTATCCAATGTTTTGACTGTAGTAGATGCCTCCTTAAGAAAAGAGGGGGCATCTTTTTTATGGCTCACCCGAAACCACTGTCACCAAAGCTCCACCTTTGCACATTGCAGCTTCGGAACGGGCCGCCCAGGTCCCGACTCCTGCTTCGGAAACATTGTAAACCCTCCATTTTGTCAACAGCAAAAGGTGCATGTTTTTATGTTGCCGCGGCAGGGGAGATAAGGTATACAGATTCATTCGTACTATTAGCCACTTCAAAGTATCTCGACCTTTTTGACATAGTGGAATGCCGAATTTGGAGGAGGATCTATGCCAGCTCTACGCGACAGCAAACTTTTCCAGCAGCTCTGCTACATCGATGGAACCTGGACGGCAGCCGACAGCGGTGAGACTATCGATGTGACCAATCCCGCGACCGGAGAAACGCTCGGAACCATTCCGAAAATGGGAGCTGCCGAGACCCGGCGGGCGATCGAGGCCGCCAACAGGGCCTACCCGCAGTGGCGGGCGAAGACATCCCATGAGAGATCGGCGATCCTGCGCCGGTGGTTTGAGCTGATGCTGGAGAACCAGGAGGACCTGGCCATCCTGATGACGGCGGAGCAGGGTAAGCCGCTGGCGGAGTCCCGTGGAGAGATCGCCTACGCGGCGTCATTCATCGAGTGGTTCGCGGAAGAGGGGAGGAGGGTATATGGCGACGTCATACCACCCCATCAAAGCGACAAGAGGATCGTCGTCATCAAGGAACCGATCGGCGTCTGCGCCGCCATCACGCCGTGGAACTTCCCCTCCGCGATGATCACCAGGAAAGCCGGACCCGCCCTCGCTGCGGGGTGCACCATGGTGGTTAAGCCCGCCACGGCGACCCCGTATTCGGCGCTGGCCCTGGCCGAGCTCGCCACCCGCGCCGGCATCCCCGCCGGCGTCTTCTCGGTTGTCACCGGCGCCTCCGGTGCCATCGGCGGCGAGATGACCGGGAATCCGTTGGTCCGGAAGCTGACCTTTACGGGATCGACCGAGATCGGGAAGAAGCTGATGGCCCAATCAGCGGCGACGGTGAAAAAGATGTCGCTGGAACTGGGAGGCAACGCCCCCTTCCTGGTATTTGATGATGCCGACATCGACGCGGCAGTCGAGGGGGCCGTCATCTCCAAATTCCGCAATACCGGCCAGACCTGCGTCTGCACCAACAGGTTCCTGGTGCAGGAGGGGGTCTACAACAAGTTCGCCGAAAAGCTTGCCGCGGCGGTCGAGAAGATGAAAGTAGGAGACGGTCTCAAGGGTGAAACCCAGCAGGGACCGCTGATCGACAAGGCTGCGCTGGAGAAGGTCGAGGAGCATATCGCCGACGCCCTCGCCAAGGGAGCCCGTGTCGTCACCGGCGGGAAGCGCCATGAGCTGGGAGGCACCTTCTTCCAGCCGACGGTCCTCGCCGACGTCAAGCCGGATATGCTCGTGGCGCGCGAGGAGACCTTCGGTCCCTTGGCGCCGCTCTTCCGGTTCAAGACGGAGCAGGAAGCGATAGCACTGGCAAACGACACCGAGTTCGGTCTGGCGGCCTACTTCTACAGCCAGGACATCTCCCGGGTCTGGCGGGTCGCCGAGGGTATTGAGTCCGGTATCATAGGGATCAACACCGGCCTTATCTCCACCACGGTCGCCCCCTTCGGCGGCGTCAAGGAATCCGGCATTGGCCGCGAAGGCTCGAAATACGGCATCGAGGAATTCCTCGAGGTGAAATACCTCTGCATGGGCGGGATCAAGTAGCGCTGTGACAGGGTCGTGAAATCGCCGGCCGCTGACCTTCTTTCCCCTCCGCTGGACAGCGAGAGATTGAGCGGGGTGGGGGGAAGGGGACGAGCCATCATCGCCGCGCTTTCCAACTCCGCCGAAGGAACACGAAGCGTCCCCCCCTTGACAAAGGGGGGACAGGGGGGATTTGCCGTGTGAGCGGCATCGTTGCTGCGGTTCGCGCCTGGAAGGGCGCTCCTACGAAAGGGAGAGCCGGCACAGCATGGCTTGCGTCCCTCACCCCTGCCCCTCTCCCGCTTGCGCGCCGAAGCGCTTCAGCGCGCAGGCCCGGAGGGGGAGGGGATCCCGATGTGTTTGAATCGATCAGGAGTTAGAGAGAAGAACGATCTTGACAGGGTGACAACGGCGCGGTCGCGGCATCACTTCGGCTTGCTGGAGGTGACGGAGATTATGGTCACGGTGAGATCCCCGGCGGGGCGCTTGATGGTGATTTCGTCGTCGACCTTGCGGCCGAGAAGGGCTTTGCCTACCGGGGAGTCGACGCTGATCTTCCCCAGGCTGACGTCGAACTCGTCCGGGCCGACCAACTGGTAGCAGCGCTCGTTGCCGTCCTCGTCCTCGTAGGTCACCCAGCAGCCGAAACTGACCGAGGCGGGGTTGAGCGGCGGATAAACGACCTTCAGCACCTTGAGCCGGTCGCCCAGGTGCTTCAGCTCCCGGTCGATCTCCCGGAGACGCTTCTTCGAATAGATGTATTCGGCATTTTCGGAACGGTCCCCTTCAGCGGCGGCTTCGGCCATGTTCTTCACCATCCGCGGCCGCTCGTTTTCCCAAAGAAAATCGTATCGCTCCTGCAGCCGGTTCCGGCCTTCGGCGCTTATCATGTTGGTCATGCTTTTCCCTCTAAATATTACAGCGGCACCCCAGCATCCCCGTGGTGACCGTCCTGTGTCAGTTCAAAAGCAAATCCCCCCTGCTTTGCTAAAGGGGGGAAGGTGAGGCCGCCATCGTTGTAAGGGGCGGTACCCTTGCTAACAAAATTACCGGATGAGTACGCTGAATTCGGTGGCCGGCGCTGCTACCGGCCGGCAGGCTCGGAAGGAGCTGCCGGGGCTGGGCGGTCTGGGGGTGACATGGCATCACCTGGACCTGACGCTTCCACCAGGGCTGGCGCAGAGGCCGTCATCCCCGTTTCTCCGGGGGGTGGCGTCTCACCAGGAATGCCACGATCACGCGCATCCGTTGCGGGCGGCTCAGCGGACACAGCCGGAGCCTGCTGGGTAGCGGGTTCGCCAGGCGGCACCGATGGAGCCGTATCTTCCGGCTCGGCCGGGACTGCCCCCCCCAGCCGCGCAGGGGGCGCCTCGAAGGGGGCGGCCTCCTCCAGAAGAGTTACCGGCTCATCGGCGACGATCCCCCGCCGGGCGAGGCCTGGTGCGGCGGACTGACGGCCGGCAGCAGCCTCTGCCGAGGAGGCTTTGACACCGTCTTCGGCATCCGGATCCCTGGCAGTCTCTTTTTCCTTGGTGCAAAGCTCTTCCTGGGCCAGCTCCAGCATCGACTCAGGCGGGACAGGCTCAAAGAGGGGCTCCGCCGTTGCCGGCAGGGCTTTGCTGAGCTCCCTCCTGCTCCTGTCAAACATGATGCTGCCTCGCACCCGGTAGCTCGATACGGCGCAGTCCATCTCGTAGTTGGTGAAGATATAGGAGAGGTCCTGGAGTTTGTACTCTCTTTTGAAAAACTCCTTGTCCTTGGCGACCGATTTGACCCAGAAGAGGTAGACATTGTCAGGGAGGGACTGGACCGACTTCTGGTCCAGATAGTATTTCAGGTCTGCATCTTCGGCAAAGTTAAGCCATCGTGCTTCATCAGCATGACATATCCCGCAACCAGCAAGGAGAGCCAGCACCACAAGGTACGATCTGACCGTCATAATCCCCCCTTCTACAGCCCGGCGAATGCGTAGATTTTTCCAGGCGGTCATGATAGCCGAGTTTGGAGAGTTACGCAACCAAAGCGAACAAGCGCCTACTGTCAGAGGAGGATCTACGACTATCTCCCATCTTGACGGTACTGCTTGATAGCCTTCTCATATGTCTGCTGGATCTCGTTGGGGGGTGCCTGCCGGCTGTACTGGATGAGATACCGGACGAGATAGAAGACCGCCAGGAAGACTGCCAGCGCCAGCAACGCGCGGCGCAGGTACTGCCGCCAGTCGAACCCATCCGCGCCTGACGGGTCCGGAACGACGAACTCCCGCTGATCGGCGATGGTCCGCAGTACCACAATCTGGGATGCCGAGATGTGCCTGAAAATGAGGTCGCGGTCCCTTTCATCGAGGAAGATGAACTTGAGACCGGCACGGTAGCGGAGATCCCCATCGGGGAGCTCCCGGGTCGCCACGTGAATGACCTGCGCCACGGCCTGGACCTGCCGAAACGGTACCAGGGGGAGATGGATTTCCAAGGCCAGCAGTTCGTCCTGCTGCACCGGTTGAGGCAGGACAAGGAAGATCCCTCCGCCGCCGAGGTTAACCTCCGCGCGCGTCATATCGCGCCACTCCAGCTTCACGGCAGGGACATAGCTGTCCCTGTTGGCGGCGATCACGAAGTCATCGTAACCGTGAGCCTTCATATGCACGAGGTCCTTGCGCTGCTCCCAGTCCCGCTCCACGTCCCTGCGGTTTGCGCTGTCTATGAAGGCGTACTTGAGCCGCAGATCGAGCTCGATGCGAAAGAACTGCCTTCGCTCCCGCAGCGTGAAGTCGCCGAAGAGCCGGATCCGCAACATCCTGGGGCCGGTTTTGTCGATGACGATGCCGCTGCAGGTGTAGTGCTCCTTGTGGATGCGGATGGTCACGTCCAGGATGAAGCCGACGTCCACCCGCACGTTGGAGGGAAGGACGTCCCGGGAGATCTGCGCCAGCACTTCGTCCTCGCCGGATTCGCTGACTACGGCCCAGTCCCGGAAGACGCCCCCTCCGGCCAAAGGGATGCCTATCTCTATCCGTTTCCCCTGGCGGAGATACTCCCTGTATGGCGCGTAATAGTCTTCCTGCATAACCCTACCCGTGGTTTATTAAGCGCATGCCACTGTTACCACATTAAACTTTAAAGCCGGTCAGTTGCAATCTCCCTGTGCATGAAAACCTTATAGCAGATACCATCCATTAGAAAAGGAGAGCTCCCGGCATGAGCTCTTTTTCTGTCCTGATTAGTACCAATCTTCCGCCAGCTTCTAAAACTGTCATTCCCGAAGCGATTCTGATCGGGAATCCAGCTCCTAAACGACGTGAAATCTGGATCCCCGATAAGGGCATTCGGGGATGACAATCTCGTAGCGGAAAATTGGCGCTAACTAGTAAAAACCTCTGTATCTGCGGACGGTCTTTGCGACCTCCCCCCTTGTCAAAGGGGGGGGCGGGGGGGATTTGCAGTTGAAGTACGCCTTTAGCCTTTAGCCCTTGGGTTTCAGTGCACGGTTTCCGGCTCCATCTCCACCACGGGCTCGATCTCGTTCTTCCGCTCCAGGATGGCCTGCCACAGGGCCTGCTGGTCCTGGTGCTCCGTGAGCTGCTTGACCACGATTTCCCGCGCGGAAAGGAGTTCCTTCTTGAGGGTCTCCGCGCTCCTCACCAGATGCCTGGCCCGGGGATCGCTCCTGACGTAGGGGGACAGCAGGTGGAGGGCCTCGTCGATCTTCCGACTCACCAGCACACGCTCCTTGTAATCAAGCTCCCCCGTCTTCAGGCGCGCCTCGAGTGCATCAAATTCCGCATTGAAGTACTTCAGCACATCTGAGTGGATCATCTCGTCATCTTTCATTGATTCACCTTTCACCCGGCGGCCGGGGGAATTTTCCTGAACATAATGTAGGCTCTTCGGCAGGCGCCTCTTTTTCTTTATATTTATTTAACTTAGTTGGAAAAAGTTTAGTCACCCCATTGAGCTGGCTAATCGATCCTCTTTTTGCTATCCTCATGATGCAGTCAGCCCAACCACTTACCGCAGAAAGGGCCTATTGTCTGACCGGTATGACCAAAACTACCCACGACTACATAGATAAGATAAGGGAGAAGCTCTCCGAACCAGGGAGGGTCCTCAGCTTAGCGGGACTGGAGGGGTCCGCCCCCGCCTACCTCCTCTCGCGCCTCGCCGAAACGACGGCCGGACCGCTGGTGATCGTGACCCCGGACCAGGAGAGCGCAGACGAGCTGACCCAGGAGCTCTCCTTCTACGCCGCTACGCCGGAGACCGTCCTCCCCTTCCCCTCCTGGGACGTCACCCCCTACGACGCCGCATCCCCTCATCCCGACGTGGTGGGAGAGCGCCTCAACGCCATGGTGCGCCTCCTCGACGGCCGCGCCCGCGCCCTGGTGCTGCCGATGGCGTCGGCCCTGCAGCGCGTCATCCCCCGCAAAACCCTGGGGGAGGTCTGCCAGTACCTGGTGGCGGGCGAGGAACTGGAGCGCGAGACCCTGGTCGAGAAGCTGGTGAAGCTCGGTTATTCCCACGTTCCCATCGTCGAGGACCGCGGCACCTTCTCGGTGAGGGGAGGGATTCTCGACATCTTCCCCCCCGACCTGGCGAAGCCGGTCAGGATCGAGTTCTTCGGCGACCTGGTCGAGACCATGCGTTTCTTCGACCCGGTGACCCAGCGCTCGCTGGAACCGCTGGCCGAGCTGGTGCTCCTCCCCTCACGCGAGGTCATCCTCTCCGAAGAGGTGCTGAAGGCCTTCGCACCCCGGCTCAAGAGGCGCTGCGACCATCTGGGGATCGGGGCCGATCGGCGCCGGGAGCTGATGGAGCAGCTGCAGCATGCCATCTATCCGCCGGGGATCGACTTCCTGCAGCCGCTCTTTCACCCGGAGCTGGAGACCATCCTCGATTACGCAGGCCCCGATGCCATCTACGTAAGCCTCGATCCCGAGGCCCTCTCCGAAGCCGCCGAACGCTTCGCCGCAGACCTTCGATCCGCAGTGCTGCGCGCGGAACTGCGCGACGCCATCACCAGCGATCCGGCCGAACTCTTCCAGAGTGCCGAAGAGCTGGAGGGGAAGCTTTCCACCGGACGGCGCCTGCTGTTGCCGCGCCTGGAAATCGCCGGGGAGGGTGGGGAGACGGTACGGCTGGCGACCTCCGGCAATGCCGACGTCAAGCCGGCGCTCAACCCGGAAGGCGAACGGGTGCTGGCGCCCCTCACCGACAAGATCGTCACCTGGATTGCGGCCGGGAACAGGGTGCTGGTGCCGTGCCACCAGCCGGGGCAGGCCCGCAGGCTGTACGAGCTCCTCTCCCACTACCGGCTTCCCCTGGAGATCTCCGAGGAGCGCTTCCCGGGCGCAGCCCTACGCCCGCCGGGGCGGGTTGAGATCCTGATCGGCGAGATCTCGCGCGGCTTCAGGCTGGAAGCGGAGAAGCTGGTGGTTATCGCCGAGGAGGAGATCTTCGGCAAGCGCGTGAAGAGGCGCGGCCTGTCCGAAGCCCGGAAGAAGCAGCTCCTTACCTCGCTGGCCGAGCTCAAGCCCGGCGACCACATGGTCCATATCGACTTCGGCGTCGCCATCTACCGCGGCCTCGAGCATATTACCCTCACCGGGATGGAGGGCGACTTTCTCCTGCTGGAATATGCCGGAGCCGACAAACTCTATCTCCCGGTCGACCGCATCAACCTGGTGCAGCGCTACGTCGGGGCCGAGGGGGTCGAGCCGAAGCTCGACCGCCTGGGCGCCGCCGGCTGGGAAAAGGCCAAGGCGAAGGCCCGGAGCGAGGTCCAGGAGATGGCGGCGGAGCTCCTCAAGATCCACGCCGCCCGCGAGGTGCAGCAGGGGCACCAGTTCTCGCCCCCCGACGACATGTACCGTGAATTCGAGGCCTCCTTCGCCTTCGAGGAGACTCCGGACCAGGCGGCCGCCATCGACCAGGTCATCGCCGACATGGAGAGCACCCGTCCCATGGACCGACTGGTCTGCGGCGATGTCGGCTACGGCAAGACCGAGGTCGCCATGCGGGCGGCTTTCAAGTCGGCGCTCGACGGCAAGCAGGTCGCCGTGCTGGTCCCGACCACAGTGCTGGCCCAGCAGCACGCCGAGACCTTCTCCACGAGGCTCAAGGACTATCCGATCAGGGTGGAGATGATCTCCCGCTTCCGCACTCCCCAGGAGCAGAGGCAGATCCTGGAAGGGGTCAAGAAGGGCGAGGTCGACATCGTGATCGGCACCCACCGGCTCTTGCAGAAGGACGTGGTCTTCAAGGACCTTGGGCTCCTGATCGTGGACGAGGAGCAGCGCTTCGGCGTGGCGCACAAGGAGCGGCTGAAGCAGTTCCGGGCCGTGGTCGATATCCTCACCCTGACGGCGACGCCGATCCCCCGCACCCTGTACATGTCGCTCATGGGCATCAGGGATCTCTCCATCATCGATACGCCTCCGGTGGACCGGCTGGCCATCAAGACCTTCGTCTCCCGCTCCTCGGACGAGCTGATCCGGGAGGCGGTGTTGAGGGAGCTCCGCCGCGGCGGGCAGGTCTTCTTCGTGCACAACCGGGTGCAGACCATCGGCGCCATGGCCGACGAGCTCCGGCGCATCGTCCCGGAGGCCCGCATCGTGGTGGGACACGGCCAGATGGCGGAGAAGGAACTGGAGAAGGTCATGCTCTCCTTCATGCACGGCGAGGCCAACCTCCTCCTCTGCACCACCATCATCGAGAGCGGCCTGGACATCCCCACCGCCAACACCCTGATCATCAACCGCGCCGACACCTTTGGCCTGTCGCAGCTCTACCAGCTGAGGGGCCGGGTCGGGCGCTCCAAGCAGCGCGCCTACGCCTACCTCCTCATCCCCGGCGAGGGGGCGATTTCTCCCGATGCCCGGGAGCGGCTGAAGATCATCCAGGAGCTGACCGAGCTCGGCGCCGGCTTCCGGATCGCCACCCACGACCTGGAGATCCGCGGAGCCGGGGAGCTGTTGGGGGCCAAACAGAGCGGGGACATCGCCGCCGTCGGCTACGAGCTGTACGCCGAACTCCTGGACGAGGCGGTGCGCACCCTCAAGGGCGAGGAGATGCCGGAACGGGTGGAGCCGGAGATCAAGCTCAAGGTGCCCGCCTTCATCCCCGAGGACTACGTCCGCGACCCGAACCAGCGGCTGATGATCTACAAGAAACTGACACAGCCCGCCGACGAGGCCGAGATCGACGATATCCGGGCCGAGCTCATCGACCGTTTCGGCACCCTCCCCATGGCCGCCATCTACCTCCTGGAGGTCATGCGCATCAGGGTGCAGCTCAAGAAGATGCTGATCAAGGAGATCGAAGTCGCAGGGAGCGACCTGGTCCTCTCCTTCCACGAAAGGACCCCGGTGTCGCCCGACGCCATCATGGCCCTGCTCAGGAAAGAGAAGGGGAAATACCGCTTCACGCCTGACTTCCGCCTCTATGCGCGCATCGCCGACAGCTCCTTCGACGGGGTCCTGGCAGAGGCCAGAAATGTCTTGAAACTCCTAGGCTGATATGCTAGCGTTCCCCGATTGGAATATACTTACGGAGGGAAAAAGGAGCTGACCGTGCGCTTTAGGAAAACTGCCACATTGCTCGTGCTCGCGCTGTGCGTGGCCGGGACCGGCTGCAAGCAACAGGGAGCCGAGAAGAAGGAATCCAAGAATGGGGTTGTTCTCGCGGAGGTCAATGGTACGAAGATCACCGACCAGGATTTCTACAAGGAGCAGGAGACCCTGCCCCCCTACCTGAAACCGATGACGGAGACCCCGGAAGGGAAGAAGGAAATGCTCGACACCATGGTGGTGCGCGAGCTGATCATGCAGCAGGCCGAGAAGGACGGGATCGACAAGAGCCCGGTTGTGGCCGCCAAGCTGGAGGACCTGAAAAAGCGGATCATCGTGGAGGCCTTCCTGAAGAAGAAGGTGGAAGAGTCCGCCAAGGTGAGCGACGCCGAGCTGAAGGACTTCTACAACAAGAACATCGATAAGTTCAAGACCGGAGAGCAGATAAAGGCCAGCCACATCCTGGTGAAGAGCGAGGCCGAGGCGAAGGATGTCGAGAAGCAGCTCAAGAGCGGCGGAAACTTCGAGGAACTGGCGAAGAAATACTCCGTCGACGGCGCCGCCCCGAAGGGCGGGGACCTCGGCTGGTTCAGCAGGGGCTCCATGATCCCGGACTTCGAGCAGGTTGCCTTCGGCCTCAAGGAAGGGCAGACCTCCGGAATCGTCAAGACCAAGTTCGGCTACCACATCATCAAGGTCACCGGCAAGCGTCCGGCCGGCACCCGTTCCTTCGAAGAGGTGAAGGATCAGATCAAGCAGGCGATCATCCCCGAGAAACAGCAGGAAGTCTTCAAGAAGCTCAAGGACGACCTGAAGAAGAGCGCGAAGATCAACGTGAAGGAAGATGCGCTGAAACAGCTCAAGAACGCCCCGCCTGCGGAAGGTGGGCAGCCGATGCCGGCGGGAGAGGCCCAGCCTCAGCCGGTGGCGCCGCCCCAGCCGGCGCAGCCGAAGAAGTAAAGAGCTGCACCATACCGAAAAGTGGCGGCCGGGCGTAAGTCCGGCCGCTTTTTGCTAACGAAGGCTAGAAGAGAGAATCCATGTTAAAGAGAATTTCCGGCATCATCCTTTTCGCACTGCTTGCCCTGCACCCTTTCCCCTCCCCGGCGGCACAGGTAATAGACGGTATCGCGGCCACGGTGAATGAAGACTTCATCACCACCGCCGAGGTTGACAAGGAGTACGCGCAGCTGCAAAAGGAGCTGGAGAAACTCCCGCCCTCCGAGAAGATGGGGCTCCGCAGCACGGCGCTCAACAGGCTGATCGACAAGAAGCTCATAGATCAGAAGATCCACGAGCTGGACATCAAGGTCGGCGAGGAAGAGGTGCGCGCCGCCATCGACGACGTGAAGAAGCAGAACAACCTGACCCAGGAAGCCCTGGTGCAGGCGCTGGCCGCGCAGGGAATGAGCTTCGAGCAGTACAAATCGCAGCTGAAGGAGCAGTTGGAGCGCCTGAGACTTATGGGGCAGGAAGTAAGGTCCAAGGTGCAGGTAGGCGAGCGTGAGATGCGGGATTACTACGAAGCCAACCGCGCCAGGTTCGGTGCCGATCAGCAGTTCCGGGCCCGCCACATCTTCTTCAAGGTCGAGAAGAATGCCGGCCCTGCCGAAGTGGCGACAGTGGAAAGGGTGGCCGACGAGGTTCTCAAAAAGGCGCGGGGAGGGGAGAATTTCTCTGAGCTGGCCAAGAAGTATTCCAGCGACCCCGCGGCAGCGAAAGACGGCGGCGACTTAGGGACCTTCAAGAGGTCCGAGATGCTCCCCGAGATAGGCGACACCGTAGCCGCCATGAAGCCGGGAGAGATCAGTTCCGTGGTGCGAAGCCCTGCCGGATTTCACATCATAAAGCTGGAAGAGAAGACCCAGAGTGCCGGGAAGAGTTTTGAAGAAGTGAAGGGCGACATCGAGGATATCTTGTACAAGAAGAAGTCCGACGAGCGTTTCGCCCAGTGGGTCAAAGACCTCCGCGCCTCCGCCGCCATTGAGGTCCGGTGA
>NZ_JBXKJL010000082.1:0-16111 GCF_056994735.1 Geomonas sp. | reverse complement strand
TGTCGGCTCTGGTCGAGCCCTTGCTTTTAGCGGGCAAGGATGAGGAGTGGCTGAGGCTGCAAAAGGGTTATCTGAAGGTCGGCGGAGGCGGAGCCGAGCTGGAAATCGGGCGGGATGCCAACTGGTTTGGACCGGGCTACCGGGGCGCCCTGACCCTCACCGACAACGCCAGAAACTTCGACCTGATCAAGCTGTCGAGCCCGGAGCCCATCGATGTAAAGTGGCTGAAACGCTATCTGGGGGAGGTGAAGTACGCCCTCATCTTCTCCCGTTTCGACGAGACCGGCAGCGGCGCCACGCTGCGCCACCCTTACTTCCTCGGGGCGAAGCTCTCCGTGATGCCGACGCCATGGTTCGAGATCGGTGGCAACTTTGTGCGGCAGGAGGGGGGACCGGGGTTTACCAAGAAGTCAACCACGCAGGACGCAATCTTTGGCGGGGGGGACACCAACCACAACAACTCCATCGCCGGCATCGACCTGCGCTTCCGCATCCCATGGCTGCGCGACACGGAGCTCTACGGGGAGTATGTCGGAGAAGATTCCGCCGGGTTCTGGCCTTTCGTCGAGAGCTACGTGGCGGGTTTCTTCATTCCGCGCCTGACGGCATCGGGGAAGGATGACCTTCGCTTCGAGTTCTTTTACGGCAACCCCATGCTCTACACCGACGTCAAATTCCCGGCGGGGTACGTCTATGAAGGGATGACACCTGGCCACTCCCAGGGAGGGGGCGCCATCGAGTTCTTCTTCCGCTACAGCCACTGGTTCTCACCCCGCCACAACATGGCGCTGGAATACTTCCGGACCGACAGGGGACATGAGGGGAGGGTCGGCAGCCAGCAGGTCGAGAAAAAGAATGCCGGGCGGATCTTCTGGAACTTTCCCATCCGGGAGCGGATCGATGGCGGCATCATGTACGGCATCGAGATGATCGACAATTTCAACCTGGTAGGCGGGGCGCAGCAGACCAACCAGCTGCTGAAGCTGGATCTTGGTTATCACTACTGAGTCTGGGAAATACCGCACAGTGACCCACCTCGTCTTATAAATCCCCATCTTCCCGACATTATTCCCTTCACCTGATTACCACTAATCTTCCGCTATGAGATTGTCATCCCCGAATGCCCTTTTCGGGGATCCAGATTTCACGTTTAGGAACTGGATTCCCGATCAGAATCGCTTCGGGAATGACAGTTTTGGAAGCTGGTCAGGGGCTAATCAGGGCCGAAGACCGGGCCCCTCCAGCGGGTTACCACCGTTCCCCGCCCCCGAAGAGCACGGCAGCCGCGGCTTCGCGATGGCACTCCTTCAGCGCGGCGAGGCAGCTCTTACGCTCGTCGGGAACATGGTAGAGGAGCAAAGATTTCTGGAGGGATTTCTCCCGGTCCGTTCCAGGCACATAGACTTTTTCGCCGGTGAAGGGATCGAGTCCGGTGTAGTAGATACAGGTGGCAAGGGTTCCAGGCGTGGGAGTGAAATCCTGAACCTGCTCGACCTTCATCCCCCACTGCTTCAGCATGAGGGCGAGATCGACCATGTCGGAGAGGGTGCAGCCCGGGTGTCCGGAGATGAAGTAGGGAACGATGTGCTGCTTCTTCCCGGCTTTGCAGCTCTCTTTCAGGAACGAGTCCCTGAAGCGCTCGAAGGAGGCGCGTCCCGGTTTGCGCATGACGGAGGTGACGCGGTCAGTGAGGTGCTCGGGTGCAACCTTCAGAAGCCCGCCAACATGGTGGCCGACCAGTTCGCGCAGGTAGCGGGGCTGGCGCTCGAGGAGGTCATAGCGGACGCCGGAGGAGACGGCGATGTGCTTTATACGCGAGATAGTGCGAGCTTTGGACAAAAGCCGCGAACTTCTGGCATCGTCGGTGATCAGGTTGCCGCAGGGCTTGGGGAAGAGACAGCTCTCCCGACGGCATTTCGATCCGGCGACCTTGTTGCCACAGGAAAGACCGAACATATTGGCGGTCGGCCCGCCGAGGTCGCTTACGCTCCCGCGGAACCAGGGAAGCTCTGCCAGCTTTTCCAGTTCCTGGAGCACGCTCTTCTCACTTCTGGATTGGATCGTTTTCCCCTGGTGATGGGTGATCGCGCAGAAGGCGCAGCCGCCGAAGCAGCCGCGGTGGGTGGTGATGGAACTTCTTATTTGCTCGTAGGCGGGAATGACCTCTTTATAGCTCGGATGCGGGGCCTTCTGGAAAGGAAGGGCATAAATATCGTCCAGCGCCTTCTCGGAGAGCGGCTCGGAGGGCGGGTTGCATACCAGGTACCGCTCACCGTGGCGCTGGATGACGACCCTGGCACACCCGGGGTTCTGTTCGGCGGAAAGAAGGCGGAAGGATTCGGAATACGAGGCCTTGTCCGATGCGACTTTCTCGTAGCTCGGCAACTCGACGACCCCATCCGGAACTTCCGGCGGAGTGGCAGAGGGATAGGCGGTGCCGCGGATTTCCCTTATGGCTGGGAAGGGCTCGCCGGCCCTCAGCCTGCGTGCCAGTTCCAGCAGCGGCGACTCTCCCATGCCGTAGACCAGCAGGTCAGCCTTGGCATCAAAGAGCGCAGATCTGCGGACCTTGTCTTCCCAGAAGTCATAGTGAGCAAAGCGCCTGAGGCTGGCCTCGATGCCACCAATGACGACAGGGACGTCGCGGTAGGCCTCCTTCAATCTCGAGGTATAGATGATAGTGGCGCGGTTGGGCCTGGCGCCGTGGCGGTTTCCGGGGGTGTAGGCATCGTCGCGGCGCAGCTTCCGGGCTGGGGTGTAATGGGCGACCATGGAATCCATCGCTCCGGCGGCGACACCGAAGAAGAGCCGGGGACGCCCAAGGGCCATGAAGGGCTCCTTGCTCCGCCAGTCGGGCTGCGCGATGATCCCCACCTTCAGGCCGACCGACTCCAGCAGCCGGGCCAGGAGCGGCACCCCAAAAGCCGGGTGGTCGACATAGGCATCGCCGGTCACGAAGATGACGTCAAGTTCGTGCCAGCCGCGCGCGTTTGCTTCGGCGAGGGTAGTGGGAAGGAATTTTGAGGATTGCCCGCCCGACGGCTGAACCTTCTTGGGAGCCTGCTGCCTCGCCGGAGCCTGCTGCTTCGTCGGAGCCTGCTGCTTCGTCAGAGCCTGCTGCTTCGTCGTGGACTGCTGCTTCGTCGGAGCTTGCTGCTTCGTCGGAGTTTGCTGCCTCGTCGTAGACTGCTGAGTCGGAGATTGCGGCTTCGTCCGGGACTGTTGAGTGGCAGGTTGCTGCTTTTTCGGAGATTGCTGTCTGGGAGGTTGCTGCTTTGCCGGTCTTGCCTGTTTCATAAAAACCTATGATGTGAAGTCCCCCTTTAACAAAGGGGGATTTAGGGGGATTTGCTTTTCAACCCTTCACCTAGAGCAAATCCCCCTCGAGCCCCCCTCTCCGTCCGGGAGAGGGTGCCCGAAGAATTAAGCATCAAGGGAAAATCGGCAGCAGGTCGAGGCCCAGGGTCTCAGGGAAGCCGCACATGAGGTTCATATTCTGAATGGCCTGCCCTGAGGCTCCCTTGACCAGGTTATCGATGGCGGAAACCACGATAAGCCTGCCGGTCCTGTTGTCGACGACGATCCCGATGTCGCAGAAGTTGGAGCCTCGTACATGCGCCGTCGACGGGACACTCCCCTCCGGGAGCACCCTGACGAACGGCTCGCCGTCATAGAAGGTCTCATAGAGGGTAATGAGATCGGAAGCGGTGACCTTACCGAGCGGCATCGAGTAGATGGTGGACAGTATGCCACGGTCCATGGGCACCAGGTGAGGCGTGAAGGAGATGGTCAAGTTGCTTCCTGCCAGAAGCGAGAGTTCCTGCTCGATCTCAGGGATGTGCCGGTGTACCCCACCGACGCCGTAGGCACGGAAACCTTCGTTGACCTCGCAGTAGAGACCATCCACCTTGGCCCCGCGTCCTGCTCCCGAAACCCCGGACTTGGCGTCGACGATGATCGACTTCGGGTCGATAACCTTACCCTTCAGAAGCGGTGCAAGCCCGAGGATGACGCTGGTCGGATAGCAGCCGGGGTTGGCCACCAAAGAGGCCTCGGAAATCTGCGCGCGACGCAGCTCCGGAATGCCGTAGACCGCCTCCTGCAGCAATTCGGGGTTAAGGTGCTTGTCGTACCATTGCCCGTACACGTCGGCATCCCTCAGGCGGTAATCGGCGGAAAGATCGATCACGTCCCTCCCCATCTTAAGGAACGTCGGCACCACTTCCATGGCGGCCTTGTGCGGCAGCGCGGTGAAGACCACGTCAACCTTTTCGGCAATCGTTACCGGTTCCAGGTTCTCCAGCAGCATGTCGTAACGGCCGCGAACGGAAGGGAAGATGTCGCTTATGGGGCGGCCCGCGCTCTGTTCGGAGGTGACGCAGGTGACAGCGACTTCGGGATGGTTATGGAGAATCCGCAGCAGCTCGACTCCGGTGTAGCCGCTTGCGCCAACGATGGCAACCTTAAGCATGAAGGCCTCCCTATATTAATTGAAATTGGTAGTTGTGGCAGGACCAGCTAAAACGGAGCTTGTAGTGATAGTTACTGAAAGTAACATGCGGCTGAGACTGATACTACCCCTATGTACATTAAAGAGGCAACCCCTTCTTACGCCGCTATCAGACCCTGCCTCGATAGCCGTTCCGCGCCCCGCACGGGTAAACCCGTAGATTATACCGAAGAAACAGCAAAAGGAGGAACCCTGGTGGATTCCCCCTTTGTAATGCTGGAGCAGCGGCCTTCTCTGGAAGCGGATTAACGCTTGGAGAACTGGAAGCTTGCGCGGGCAGCTTTCTTGCCGTATTTCTTTCTTTCCTTGATACGCGAGTCGCGGGTGATGAACCCGGCTTTTTTCAGCGTACCACGCAGCTCTGCCTCGGCCTCGATGAGAGCCTTGGTGATGCCGTGCTTGATGGCGCCGGCCTGACCGGAGTCGCCGCCGCCCTTGACGGTGACGTAGATGTCGTACTTGCCGACATTCTCGGTCAGCTCAAGCGGCTGCTTCACGACCATCTTCGAGGTTTCCCTGCCGAAGTACTGATCGAGAGTTTTGGTATTTACCGTGATCTCGCCGGAACCGGGCTTGATCCAGACGCGGGCGATGGAGGATTTCCTTTTGCCTGTAGCGTAAAAGCTCACTGCCATTTCATATCTCCTGATGAACGAATTAGATGTTCAGATTTTTCGGCTGCTGGGCTGAATGCGGGTGGGTAGCACCGCTGTAGATCTTCAGCTTCTTCAGCATGTGACGGGCCAGCTTGTTCTTCGGAAGCATACCCTTGACAGCCTTTTTCAGGAGTTCTTCGGGTTTCTTCTCGATCAGCTTGCCGGCAGAGATCTCTTTCAGCCCGCCCGGAAAAGAGGAGTGGCTATAGTAGGTCTTGTCGGAGAACTTTTTGCCGGTAAGGGCGATCTTCTCCGCGTTGACCACGATGACGAAGTCGCCGGTATCGACACTCGGGGTAAAGGTGGGCTTGTTCTTGCCGCGCAGCACGTTGGCGATTTCAGTCGCAACACGGCCGAGCACCTTATTATCAACATCAACCAGATACCAATCCCTGGTCACATCTTCTTTTTTGGCAACTTGCGTCGTCTTCATCTAAACCTCACAGCTATCTGGAATTAGCACTCGTCAGCACTCGGACTTACGGAAAGTTGAAAATTTAATCGATTTGAAGTGCCATGTCAAGACAAAATGTCTGCAGAAGATTGGAAATCCTTTGCATCCCCTTCGCCCAGCGGGAGAGGGTCTGGGGGCGAGGTCTCTTCCGTGACAGCGGGAGAGCCTGAAGGAGGCTACTCAAGGTAGAGAGTCCTCGGGAAACTCCAGCGTCTCGGGGGGATAAAAAACCTCCATCAGGCAAAGGCCGTGAGCCGGAGCGGTCATTCCCGCTAGATGCCGGTCCCCGTCGCGAAGGAGCTCGGCGATGTACTGCGGCGACCTCCTCCCCTGCCCCACCTCGACCAGGCTTCCAGCCATGATACGGACCATGTTGCGGAGGAAGCCGCTTCCATTCACCTCAAGATGAAGGGAGAGCCCCTCCTGCACGAGCTCAAGCGAATTGATGTTGCGTATCGTTGTCTTGGCCGCGCACTTTGCCGCCTGGAAGGCGGCGAAATTGTGTTCACCGATGAACTCGCCACAGGCCAGGCGCATGGCCTCGATGTCCAGGCGTCCGGCGAGACGCCACGAGGTGCGGCGAGCCAGCGGGGAGCGAAGGTTATCGAGGAGGTACGTGTATCGGTAGTGCTTGGCCACAGCATCAGCCCGTGGATTGAAGTGAAGCGGGACCTCGCAGGCGTCGCGCACGGCGATATCATCGGGGAGCATGGTGTTCAGCCCTTCCCGGAAAGCGCGCAACGGGATCCCCTTCTCCGTCTTGAAGCAAGCCACCATGCCGCGGGCGTGGACACCGGCGTCCGTGCGTCCGGAAGAGCGCAACTTGGCAGGCTCGCCGAGCAGGCGCAACAGCGCCCCCTCCATGACCTCCTGGATCGAGATCCCGTTCGGCTGAACCTGCCACCCCGAATAGGCGGTGCCGTCATATTCGACAATCAGTTTGATATTGCGCATAGGGACGTTGTTAAGAATTTAAGTTTCTAATACTGCAACCCTTGAAGAACTGGGCGAAACATTGGGTAGAGTAGAGAATTACTTCCTCAATCTCGCGACGAGGTGCCTCAGCGACTCCTCCTTGCCAAAGGGGGAGTCGCCCCATCTCTAGTTCCGCGGACGAGGAGCAGCGCGTCCAATCTCTTACTTCAGATACTTCTCGATCAATATCTCCGCGATCTGCACGGCGTTGGTGGCCGCACCCTTGCGGAGGTTGTCGGCAACGATCCAGAGGTTGAGACCGTTGTCGATCGATTCATCCTCGCGGATCCTCCCCACGAGCGTCAGGTCCTCACCACCCGCGTTGATCGCCATCGGGTATTCACTTCCAGCCGGATCGTCAACCAACTCAAGGCCAGGGGCATCCTCCAGGAGTTCCCTCGCCTTCTCCACCGTGATCTTCTTCACCGTCTCGATGTTGACCGATTCGGAGTGCCCATAGAAAACCGGCACCCTGACGCAGGTGGCGGTCGTCTTGATCTCCGCCTCCATGATCTTCCTGGTCTCGTTGACCATCTTCATCTCTTCCTTCGTGTAGCCGTTGTCGCAGAAGGAATCTATCTGCGGCAGACAGTTGAAGGCGATGCGATGCGGATAAACCTCGTTCTTGGCGGGACGACCGTTCAGCAGCTCACCGGTCTGGATCCGCAGTTCGTCAATGGCCCTCTTGCCCGTGCCGGATACGGCCTGGTAGGTGGAAACGACGATCCGCTTGATGGTGCCGAAGTCGTGCAGCGGCTTAAGCGCCACCACCAGCTGGATGGTGGAGCAGTTGGGATTGGCGATGATCCCTTTCTTCTTGTAATCCGCGATAGCGTGCGGATTGACCTCGGGGACCACGAGAGGTACGTCCTTGTCCATCCGCCACGCGCTGGAGTTATCGATGCAAACCGCGCCGGCCTTCGCTGCCGAAGGGCAGAATTCCTCGGAACGGGCACCTCCCGCAGAGAAGAGCGCGATGTCTATCCCCTCAAAGGAATCATGGGTGAGCTCCTCAACCTGCACTGATTTCCCGCGGAATTCCAGGATCTGGCCGGCGCTTCGGCTGCTGGCCAGAAGCTTAATCTTCCCTACCGGAAAATCACGCTCCTCTAGGCACTCTATCATCTGGGTTCCAACCGCACCGGTAGCGCCTACGACAGCAATATTCCAAAGCTTGCTCATATATAATTTCTCCTTTTAAACTTACTCCACCTGTAACGCTCTCGCGCCATGAAGGTTCGCGCCCGGAAGGGCGCTCCTACGGGTGAGGCATCAGGTGAAGGGCGCTCCTACGGGTGAGGCATCAGCAACATGGGGGTAAATAAAAACAGGAGCGCGCCCCCGATCCTGCTTGGGGGACGCGCTCCGCTTCGACTGCTACTCAAAATAGAAAAGGACTGACTACCTCTCCTTAAGCACCTGCAGCATGCGGCGCAGCGGCTCGGCAGCCCCCCACAGGAGCTGATCCCCGCAGGTGAAGGCTGAGAGGTACTGCGGTCCCATCTTCATCTTCCGTACGCGACCGATAGGAACGGTCAGCGAGCCGGAGATGGCGGCAGGGGTGAGTTGAGCAAGGGTGTCAGGCTTGTTGTTGGCAACAAACTTCACCCACTGATTGTCGTTCTTGATCATCTCTTCGATATCCGCAATCGGGACATCCTTGTTCAACTTGATGGTGAGGGCCTGGCTGTGGCAGCGCATGGCGCCGACGCGCACACAGAGCCCGTCGACCGGAATCGGGGTGGCGGTGCCGAGGATCTTGTTGGTCTCGGCATAGCCTTTCCACTCCTCGCGACTCTGCCCGTCTTCGACTTCGCGGTCAATCCAGGGAAGGACGCTGCCGGCCAGCGGGAAACCGAACTCCTTGGTCGGGAGTTCCCCGCTCCTGAGGGTCGCGGTGACCTTGCGGTCGATCTCCAGGATGGCGGAGGCCGGATTCTTCAGCTCCTCGCAGACCGCCCCGTGCAGGACGCCCATCTGGCCCAGCAGTTCGCGCATGTTGGGAGCCCCGGCACCGGAGGCAGCCTGGTAGGTCATGGACGAGATCCACTCCACCACGCCGGCCCGGAAGAGCCCGCCCAGAGCCATCAGCATGAGGCTGACGGTGCAGTTGCCGCCGATGTAGTCCTTGATCCCCCTGTCGAGGGCGGCATCGATGACAGCGCGGTTAACGGGGTCGAGGATGATGACGGCGTCGGACTCCATGCGGAGCGTGCTGGCCGCGTCGATCCAGTATCCCTTCCAGCCCGCCTTGTTGAGCTCGGGACGGACAGCCTTGGTGTAGTCACCCCCCTGGCAGGTGATGATGACGTCCAGTTTCTTCAGCTCGGAAATATCCGAAGCGTCCTTCAGGGTCCCGGCGTTCATCGGAGCAGGCTGCCCCGCCTGGGAGGTGGTAAAAAACACCGGGTCGATGCCTGCAAAATCGTTCTCTTCCTGCATGCGCTGGAGGAGAACGGAGCCTACCATGCCACGCCAACCGACAAGTCCGACTTTCATAGCCATAGGTGCTTTCCTTTTGATACGTTATTTAAGAACTAAGCTGACTTAGGTTCATTTTTCTACAACACGACCCTTCCAATATCCGGGTTTATCGCACCTCGTATGTGCAATACCAGGATTTAAAGAAGCGGTTAAAGGTTGGCGATGATCGCGTCGCCGATTTCCTTGGTGTTGACCAGCTTCTCGCCGTCTTTCTGCTGGTAGATGTCCTTGGTGCGGTAGCCCTGGTCGAGGACCTTGGCCACGGCGTTGTCGATGGCATCGGCGGCCTCGACCATGCCGAAGGAGTAACGGAGCATCATGCCTGCGGAAAGGATCTGTGCGATCGGGTTGGCGATCCCCTGTCCGGCGATGTCGGGGGCGCTGCCGCCGGAGGGCTCGTACATACCGAAGGACCCTTCGGCGAGCGATGCGGAGGGGAGCATGCCCAGCGAGCCGGTCAGCATCGCCGCCTCGTCGGAGAGGATGTCGCCAAACATGTTCTCGCAGAGGATGACGTCGAATTGCTTCGGCCATCTTACCAGCTGCATGGCCGCATTGTCCACGTACATGTGAGAGAGCTCGACGTCCGGGTACTCCTTGGCGATGTTGATCACGACCTCCCGCCAGAGGACGGAGGTCGACAGCACGTTGGCCTTGTCGATGGAGCAGACCTTCTTGCCGCGCTTGCGGGCGGCCTGGAATGCCACGTGGGTTATCCTCTCGATTTCCGGAATGCTGTAACGCATGGTGTCGACGCCTATCCGCTCGCGCCCTTCACCCTCGATCCCCTTGGGCTGCGAGAAGTAGATGCCACCGGTCAACTCGCGGATGACCAGGATGTCGAAGCCGCCGGCGATGACCTCTTCCTTGAGCGAAGAGGCGCTGGTCAGCGAGGGGAAGATGATGGCCGGACGCAGGTTGGCGTAGAGGCCGAAGATCTTGCGAAGCGGCAGGAGTGCGCCGCGCTCGGGCTGCTCCTCCGGGGGGAGGGTCTCCCATTTCGGTCCACCCACCGAACCGAAGAGGATGGCGTCCGAGGCCTTGCAGATATTAACGGTGGTCTCGGGAAGGGCGCGACCTTCGAGGTCGATTCCGGCCCCACCGACGTTTGCCGGGGTCCGCTCGAAAGTCACATCATAGCGTTTCTCGACCGCATCCAGCACCTTCAGTGCCTCTGCCATCACCTCCGGACCAATGCCGTCACCCGGCAGAACCGCCACCTTATAAAGCTTTCCCATTGCAAACCTCCACTATTATTTTAAAGTGGCGATTCTATTAGCGGACGCGTCATATTGTCAACAACAAAAAGGTTGTCAAACAGAGGTTTAAGCACCCGATACAGGGGCGAGAAGCCCGATGTTTACATAACCACAGACGTAGGAGCTCCCTTCCGGGCGCGAACATCGGCGGCCGGAAGGGAGCTCCTACGCGACAAGAGGCGGTGCGACCGCGCGCCCCCTATCTCCCTTCGCCTCCACTCCATCTCCTCGGGAACTTGCAGTTTCTCTTCATGAATGGTATGGTACATTTTCTTAAAGCCGTCAAATCCACACCCACCAGATACCAGCGCCCTCGACGGGTGGTGATGGGGCGGCTCTTGCTTTAAATGAAGGGACCTCCCCGTGATTCTCATGTGTGCAACACCTGCAATTCGTGGAGCCGGCCAGCCGGCCTGGCCGGGGACGTTCAACGCCTGGAGGAAACATGTCTCTTTTTTCTCGCCCGCTGCTGGTTACAGCCGCCCTCTCTCTTCTGACCCTGTCTGCCTGCTGTCCCGGCGCCCACAAACAATATATGGGTAACCCGCAGAATCCATATCCCCTCCCCTCTCCTCCCAAGGTCGGTGAGATAGTCCATATCCCGACGGGAGTGAAGGTCAGCCTCGCGCAGATGCTGGATGTCGCCGCCGATGCACGCGTGGTCTACGTCGGCGAGACTCACGACAACCCCGCCTCGCACAAGCTCGAGCTGCAGACCTTGCAGGGTATGGAGGAGCGTCATCCCGGAAAGGTGGCCATGGGGATGGAGATGTTCACCCGTTCGCAGCAACCGATCCTGGACCGGTGGGTAGCGGGAGAACTGGACGAGAAGAACTTCCTGAAGTCGGTGAAGTGGTTCGAGGGTTGGAAGATGGATTTCGACTACTACCGCGACCTGCTGACCTACGCCCGCGACCGCCACATCCCGATCATAGCGCTGAACGCCGAGAAGAGCCTGGTGCAGGCAGTGCGCAGCAAGCCTCTGGAAGAGCTCTCCCCCGAGGAAAAGGCCCAGTTGCCCGAAATGGATCTCGACGACCCGTACCAGCGCGGCATGACCGAGGAGATGTTCGCGGGACACACCCACGGCAAGATGCACGCTGAAGGGTTCCTGCGGGCGCAGACCCTCTGGGATGAGACCATGGCGGAGTCGGCAGCCCGCTACCTGGCAAGCCCGGCCGGAAAGGACAAGCATCTGGTTGTGGTGGCGGGAGGAAACCACATCAACCACGGCTTCGGCATCCCGCGCCGTGTCTTCCGCCGCATCCCGACCTCGTACACCCTGATCGGCGGGAACGAAATCGTGATTTCGGAGGGGAAGAAACCGCAGCTGATGGATGTAGACCTCCCGGAATTCCCGATGCCTCCCTACGACTTCCTTGCCTTCCTCTCCTACGATGCACTTCCCAAGCAGGGAGTGCTCCTCGGGGTGGCGTTCGAGCCGGCGAAATCAGGAAAGGGGCTCACCGTGACCACTGTCGTCCCCGGCTCCAATGCCGAGCGCGCCGGGGTGAAGCAGGGGGACCTGCTGCTGACCATGGACGGGGAAAAGCTCTCCGACAGCTATGACCTGGTCTATGCCATCAAGAAGAAAAAGGCCGGCGACCATGCCTCCCTCGACATAGAGCGTGACGGGAAGCCGCTTCAGTTGGATGTGACCTTCCAGGCTGCCGAGCCTGCCGCCGAACCGAAGCAGCACGGGAAGCCGTAGTCACCGTTTCATTTATCAACAGGAGGGCCGCCTTGCAATCTCTCTCTCGAGGCATGGCGAAGACGTCGATCTTTGCAGCCGTTTTTGCGCTTTGCCTCTCTCTCTCACCTTCGGCACATGCCGCGGGATCGAGGGATGTGCTTTGGGACATCATCAGCAATTGCCTCGACCCCGGAGTCGCCGATTACTGCACGACGTGCCGGTCCCCTCGGGCCGACAGCAAATGCGCTGCGGAGTTGCTGTGCAGGGAGACCACCGAAGTGTGGGCCGAGACGGCGCAATACGTGGCACTGCGGGACCGGAAATCGTGCGGATGCCCCGATGGGTTCGTGCATGGCCTGGCCATCCCCCGCAACAAGGTCACCGGAGTCGAGGACCCGAACCGTCCAGCGGGGATCTGGGAATTCGCCTGGGCCACCGCGAAAACGAAGATCGCCGATCCCATGACTGCGGCGCTGGCTGTTAACCCGGCAGGCGCGCGGGCGCAGGACCAGCTCCATGTGCATATCCTGCGGCTTCGGGACGACGCCCGCGACAAGTTCAGCAAGGCAAACGTCTGCCGTATCGAGAGACTGGACGAGATCTGGAAGAAGGCCGCCGCTCTCGCGGCGGCAGCGGGTCTCACCGACTACGGCGTCCTCGTTGCCAGGGAGGCCGAGGGCGGCTTCCTCGTGGTAGTGGGACCGGAGAGCCCGGAGAAGAAATACACTCGGGAACGCTGCAAGTAAGGGTGTGTCAGTAGAATGATTAGATATTGAGGAGAGTACAAGATGACCAGCACAGCATCGACAGGACCGCATGAATTCGCCATGGACGCCTGGATCAGCACGGCGCCCTTCGAAAGACTCCTCAACATGACCATCGTTGAGGCGGCCGGCGGGCAGGCGACCCTGACCATGCCTTTCTACATCGCTTACAGCAACGGTGCGGGACTGATGCACGGCGGGGCACTGGTCAGTCTGGCCGACACTACGGTAGTCATGGCCATCAAGAGCCTGCTGGAGCCCGGCTCGCATTTCGCCACCACCGACATGGAAGTGAAATTCGTCCATCCCGTCAAGAGGGGGATGCTGACCGCGAGGGCCAGGGTGGTTTCCCGCGAGGATAGAATCATAAAGGGGCAGGCCACCATCTTTGACGACGAGGAGCGCGCCGTGATGGAATTCGGCTCCACCTTCAAGATCGCCCGCGACACCCGCCTGCACGGCATCACCTTCGGAAATGGCAACCCTTCCGATCCGGGTGGATCTGAAGGATCCTAGACGCTTCAATGAGACGCTGACGAGGTCCGTGTCCGGCGCAAGCAGGGCATTTTGTGAGGGATGTTGACGGCTACGCTGCCGCCATGTCATTGTATACAGAATTTGTACTACGTTGGGCGAACCACCTGCGCGTTGCGACGGGAGCCAACATGCGGACTAACCTCAAACTCGGCGCCAATCGAGAAACCACCAAGATAGTGGTGATCTATGCCATCTTCGGCAGCGCCTGGATCTACCTCTCCGACACCGTCCTCTCCTGGTTAATCAACGATCCCGCCCTTCTCTCCGAGATCGAGGTCTACAAAGGCATTTTCTTCGTACTCATCACCTCGTTTCTCCTCTACCAGCTGATCGGGCGCTTCGCCCGGCGCAATGCCGAAATCATCACAGAGCTTGCCGAAAGCGAGGCCCGTTTCCAGGCCATCTACCACAACGTCAACGACGCCCTCTTCATCCACGATGCCGGAACCGGTGACATAGTCGACGTCAATGCGACCATGTGCAACATGTTCGGCTACAGCCATGAAGAAGCGCTCAGGCTGCAGGTGGAGGACCTCAGCGAAGGTCGGTCTCCCTATTCGCAGGACGAGGCTCTGCAGTTCCTTGACCTCTCGGCCCGAGGCATCCCGCAGATGTTCGAATGGCGGAGCAAAAAAAAGGACGGCACCCTCTTCTGGTCCGAAGTCAACATGCGCCACGCGACCATCAACGGCCACCAGCGCATCATCGTGATGGCGCGGGATATCTCGAAGAGGAAGGAGGCCGAGGAGGCGCTGCGGCGAAGCGAGGAAATGCTGAAAGCCCTGATGGAGGAGATGCCGACCGGCGTTGGCTGGACCGACGAATCGGGGAGGATCCAGTATCTGAACAGCTGCATCGTTGACTGGTTCGGCTACACCCTCGACGACGTTCCCACCGTGGATGAATGGCTGCGACGCACCCTGCCCGACCCCGCCTACCGCGCCAAAATGAGGGAGGCCTGGAGCCAGGCCATCGCCCAGGCTCGCGACAACAGGACCGCGGTCGCACCGATGGAGGGGGATATCACCTGCAAGGACGGCTCCCGCAGGCACGTCATGCTCAACATCCGCATGGTGCACAACCGTTTCCTGTATATCTACACCGACCTCACCAAATGGGAGGCGATGCAGAACGAACTTCTCAAGACCCAGAAGCTGGAGTCGCTGGGGATTCTGGCCGGAGGCATTGCCCACGACTTCAACAACATCCTCACCGGCATCCTCGGCAACATCTCGTTCCTAGGGATGCTCCTCGACGAGTCGCACGCCGGGCACAAGCCGCTGCAACAGGCGGAGAAGGCCTCCCTGCGCGCTGCGGAACTGGCACACCAGCTCCTCACTTTCGCCCGGGGGGGACAGCCGGTAAAGAAGGCGGTTGCGGTCGAGAATCTGGTGCGGGAATCCCTTTCCCTCTCGCTTAGGGGAAGCAAGGTCACTACCGCGGTCGATTTCCCCGCCTCGCTCCCCGCCATAAAGGCCGACGAGGGGCAGATGCACCAGGCCTTCAACAACGTGATCATCAACGCGGTGCAGGCGATGCCGGGCGGAGGCACACTCAGCGTCAAGGCGGATGAAATCTCCCTAGGCGACGACAACGACTGGTCACTGCTTCCGGGGGAGTATGTAAGGATCTCTTTCACCGACCAGGGATGCGGGATCTCCAGAGAGGACATAAGGCGGATCTTCGACCCCTACTTCACCACCAAGGCCGGCGGTACAGGCCTCGGGCTGGCCTCCGTCCACTCCATCGTCAGCAAGCACAACGGCACGATAGAGGTCACCTCGGAGGTCGGCAAGGGAACCACCTTCACCTTCTATCTCCCGTCGGCGGGAGAGGTGGCACCGGAGGCCGAGTGCCCGGCCACGCCGCCATCTGTGGAAACGTGGACCAGGGGACCCATCCTGGTAATGGACGACGAGGAAGGAATCAGGATCCTGACGCAGAACCTGCTGGAGCACCTCGGGTATGCCGTCGTTACCTGCAGCAGAGGTGAAGAGGCCGTGCGGCTCTACCAGGAAGCCAGCGAGTCGGGCGAACCGTTCTTCGCGGCCATCATGGACCTCACGGTACCTGCCGGCATGGGGGGAAAGGAAGCGGCGAAGCTGATCCTGGCCTTCGACCCGGCGGCGCGGCTGATAGTATCAAGCGGATACTCCAACGACCCGGTGATGGCGAGCTATGCCGATCACGGCTTCTGTGCCGCCATCGTCAAGCCCTACCGCTGCGAAACCCTTCAGCGGACCTTGATCGACATGGCGGGCACAAGGTAGCCCCTCGTCGAAGTGTCTCCCCATCCACCGCAGGGAGGACGCTCCTGCCGTTACTCCTTTCCCCAAAGCTCCTTCAACCTGGCGTCACGGCCGCAACCGTCGCGGTACTGCTGGTAGCGCTGAGGGTTCTTCTTGTAGTACTGCTGGTGATACTCTTCGGCGGGATAAAACTCGGAGGCGGGCAGGATTTCGGTGGCGATCTTGCGATCGAAGGGTCTCGCGGCTTCCAGCTCGCGCATGGACTCCTCCGCGACCCTTTGCTGCTCCTCGTCGAGATAGAAGACGGCGCTTCGATACTGGCTCCCGAAGTCGCAGAACTGCCGGTTCCTGGTGGTGGGATCTATGTTTCGCCAGAAGAGCTGCAACAGCTCTCGATAGCTGACCCTGGTCGGGTCGAAGTGGATGCGGACCGCCTCGACGTGGCCGGTCTCCCCGGTGCAGACCTCCTGGTAGCTGGGGTTGGGGACGGTCCCGCCGGTGTAGCCGGGGGTGACCGAAAGGACTCCTGG
>NZ_JBXKJL010000081.1:0-5601 GCF_056994735.1 Geomonas sp. | reverse complement strand
CCCCAGCAGGATGCTGCTCTCGATCCCCGCCAGCAACCCGAACGGGTTCATGACCTCGCCGGGAAGCGGCCTGAACAAAGCGGTAAAGGCCGCCTGCGGCAGGAATTTCAAGGCTCCGGCCGGCGTGGTCAGGTCAACCTGCAGCTGTTGGGTGGACCCCCCCTCCGTAGTGACGAAACCTTGAGTGGTCTTGTCCGCCGCGGCCAGCACGTCCTCGAAGGCCTGGATCTTGAACCTTTCCAGCATGGGACCGGCGCTGACTACCAGGAGCGCGCAGGTCACCACCGTCAACGACACCTTCGCGGCCATCCGGCAGGAGGACGTTAAAAACAGCAGGAGTACCGGCAAGACCATGATCGGGCCGAGCCAGACCCTGATGAAGACGCCGATGAAGACCCCCGCTGCGCCCGGCAGGAAATTGCGGTAGCTGCCGTTAACCTGCCAGTTGACGGTGCCGTAGACATAGAGCCCGATGGCGAGTATGACGAGCGGCTCCTTCCCCAAGGTGGAGGACCAGAAGATGATCCCGGGGAAGAAGGCAAGGAGGTAGAAGATCCTGGTTTCTTCACGCGCCAGGAAGGCCACGGCACTCCGGTAGAAGAGGAAGACCCCGATCAGCCCTATCATGGCGAAGCTCACCTTCTGGGCGTGATAGGAATTGGGCAGCAGAAAATTGTTCAGGCTGGCGACGTTGATGATGTTCCTGGTACCGGCATCGTCGCCTGTCAGAGAGAACCGCGCCAGGGAAAAGGGTGCCGCATTCGACCTGTCGAAATACATGTAGGCATCGAGCCCGTAATGGCTTTCGTACAGCAGCATCACCCCCAGAGTCATGACGATCTTGGCGAGCCACGCGATCAAAAGGAGTTTCCTGTTGGAACCGGAAACGGGCCAGAAAAAGATGCTCACCCCCAGGACGAGCGCCCAGACCACCCCTTTGAGATAGTCGGTGGGAAGGTCCTCCTGCGGGATATAGTGGCCGCAAGCGGTTATCATATCCAGGAAGCGCGGCGTCGCCACAACAATGATGAGGACTAATAATGCCGCGATAATTTTGGTTTCCTTGTCTTTGCAGATCACTCTATTCATCCGGGTTCACCGTTTCCCTTTACATCCGCCCGTGCTAGTCGAGTTCCGACTCCAGTATCGAAAGGAGTTTGGGGGCAGCGACCTGCAGAGACTATTGGCGCTCCACTTTTGAAGACGCACTTGCCGCGGGCCCACGGCTCGTCGGGGAGATGCATGATGCAGACGTCGAAGCGCCCGGCATCAGGGTGCGTGGCGTTTCACTCGTTAGCCTGCAGCCAGGACTGGAACATCAGTACCGGCCACAACTCATATCTCCAATTGCAATGCCCGGCCTGGTGCTCCAGCCATTTCTGTCTGATGGGAGCCGGATCGAGGAGCCCGGAAGCGGCGAGCGACCTCTCGCCCAGGAGCGCTTCGCCCCACTCCCTAAGCGGCCCCCTGAGCCAGATTGCTACCGGAACGCCGAACCCCATCTTCGGCCGCTCGATGAGCTCTCTGGGGACATGCTTGTATAGGACCTTGCGCAGCAGATACTTGGTCATTCCCTGGCGGTACTTCATGGAAAGGGGGAGGCTAAGGACATACTCGACCAGGGAATGGTCCAGGAAAGGCACCCTGGTCTCCAGACTCGACGCCATCGCCGCCCGGTCCACCTTCACCAGAATGTCGTCCGGCAGATAGCGGAGTATGTCTGAGAGCATCATGTGCAAGGCTTGGTCGGGGGACTTCGCCTCTGTGGTGCCGGCATAATTATCGGCCGTCACACCGGCCGACACGACCTGGTCGGCCCACCGGTGATAACCGGTCATTTTTTCGTACAGTGAGGGCATGCTGCCGCTCTCGAAGAGTTCGGCGAACCTCCTCAACCGGTGGCCGAAGGCGGAGAGAGGGGCGACTGGAGCATTCTGGAGGGCCTTCGCCTGCCCGGCCAGAAGCGCAGCCATTGCCCGCCGAAGCGGTGCGGGAGCTACGGAAATCTTCCCCCAGAAGCTCTGCACCATGCGGTACCTTTCGTAGCCGAAAAAGAGCTCATCACCACCGTCACCGGAAAGGGCAACCGTGACCTGCCGGCGCGCGAGTCGTGTCAGGAGGGAGGTGGGGATCTGCGACGAATCTGCGAAGGGCTCGTCGTAAATCGACCCAAGTTCCGGGATCAGGTCGAGAGCATCCTTCTCCGTTACGTAAAACTCTGTGTGCTCCGTCCCCAGATGCCGGGCGACGGCCTTGGCGTACTCCGCCTCATTGAAGTGCTCCACGTTGAAGCCGATCGAGAAGGTCTTGATCTTGCGGCTGCTCTGCGCCTGCATCAGCGCAACGATCATCGAAGAATCGACCCCTCCTGAAAGGAAGGCCCCCAACGGGACATCCGCCAGCATCTGCCGCTTGAGGACCGCCTTGAGAAGCCCTTCCAGGCGCTCCGCCTCCTCGTCGTCGGATCCGCAAGACGCCTCTCCCACCGCCGCCTCCATAACCGACCAGTAACGCTCCGCCGTCTGGGACAGCGCTCCACCCTGCAGCCGGACCTGCAGCAATCCTCCCGGTTCCAGCTTCGAGATGCCGGTGTAGATCGTATGCGGCCCCGGGATGTAGGTGTAGCGAAGGAGCAGGTGCAACGCCCGTGCGTCGATGTCGCCCCGCCAGATAGGATGGGCGCGCAGCGCCTTGAGCTCGGAAGCGAAGATGAAGGTGCCGTCAACCGTGCCGTAATAGAGCGGTTTTTCGCCTACGCGATCCCGCCCCAGCGTCAGCACCTTCTCCGCCCGGTCCCAAAGGGCGATGGCGAACATGCCCACCGCCTTCTTGAGAGTCCCGGCTATCCCCCAGGCCTCGCAGCCCGCGAGGAGCGTTTCCGTGTCCGAATGTCCCCGCCACGGAGGGTTGGCCCCCCTCTCCTCCAGCTCCCTTCTCAGTTCGAGATGGTTGTAGATCTCCCCGTTGAAGGCGATCACGAAGCGCCCGGTGCCGGATACCATGGGCTGGTGCCCGGCCGGAGAGAGGTCGAGGATGGAGAGCCGGCGATGCGCCAGGGCCACCGCGCTCTCATCATCGATCCAGATTCCAGAGTCGTCCGGGCCGCGATGGGCGATCCGGCCGGCCATCTCACCGGCGACGGCTCGCGCGGCGGCGCCGGAAAAGGCCGCAGGCTGCCAGAACCCCGCTATGCCGCACATGGCGTGGTCACCACCGAACGAAGGAGCCGTGCCAGCCTCGGCGCGGCCACCTGGAGAGAATATTCACGTTCCATTGTTTTGCGCCCCGCGGCTCCCATTTTTTTCCGCAGCGCCGCGCTGCCGATCAGGGTTTCCAGCGACTCGCGCCACTGCGGCTCCGTCTGGGCCAGGAACCCGTTCTCCCCGTGCAGCACGATCGACCGGTTGGCCCCGACCGGCGATGCCACCACCGGTCTTCCGCAGGCCATGTACTGGATCAGCTTGTAACCGCACTTGCCGCTTTCCCAGCGGTTGTCGGAGAGGGGCATGATCCCTATGTCGAAGCCCTGGATTTCCGCCACCTCGGTCTCTTCCGACCAGGGCCTGACCTCGATGGGAAGGCCGCGAAGCTGGGCGGGATGCGCGCCTATGGCTACCACCCGGGCCCGGTGGGATTCCACCATGGCCTGCAGGGCCGGCGCGACCAGCTCCATGTACCTTGCGGTGGTCGGCGACCCGATCCAGCCGATGGTCACCGCCTGGCTCTCCTGCTCCTCCGGGACCTTGTAACGCGCGGCATCGACCACCGTGGGAAGGAACTCCACTCGACGCGCCCCGGCCGAAGCGGCGTGCTCCCCAAGGTATGCGTTCCCGGCCACGACCAGGTCGGCCCGCCGCATCACCGCGTCGATCTTGTGTCCCAGGAGGGCCCGGACCGCTCCCGAGGGGTGCTGGTCGTAGCGGTGGAAGACGGCGTCGTCGTAGTCGACCACCAGCGGGATCCCCTCCGGCAACAACCGCAGTTCGATCCAGGCGGGAAGCCAGGGGAGAATTTCGTATTCAAGCCAGACAAGGTCGTAGTTGTTGGCACGGGAAGCCGTCTCCAGGCGGCTGAGGTACCCCCTGATCACGTCCAGCTTCGAGATCCTGCCGCTGTAGAGACCGCGCACGTAGTCGTCGTCGAACAGGGGCGCCACCGTCACCTCGACCCCCTGCCTCTCCAGGAAGGGAAGGTATTGGTAGGAACGCAGGCGGCTGCTGGCGCCCAGGCGAGCGTAGCGGCTCAGCAGCAGGACGCGCATGGCGAATCCCCCTCAAGCTTCATCCCTGCTCTCGATGGTCTGGCCGTCCCACAGCTCGTCATGCCGCCGGCCCCCCAGCCAACTCCACCGCAGCCCCCCCCAGGAGTTCCGCGTAGATCCCGGCATAGCTGCGAACGCCGTGGTCCAGCGAGAACTCCTCCAGGGCCACGCGGCGGCAGCGCTCCCTTATCCCCGGCTCCCGTAGGAGGCCAAGGAGCCTCCCGACCGCCTCCTCCATGGCCTCCTCGCTGAACTCCTTCAAGGCGATCCCTACCCCCCTGTCCTCCAGGATGGAGGCCATGTCCCCCACCCCGGCATTGCCCAGGCAGGGCACGCCGCAGCCGAGGAACTCGCCCAGTTTGGTGGGTGCACTGGCCGTCTTGGAGTAGACCGGCTTGATGAAAAATATTCCCGCATCCATGCGAGCCATGGCGCGCGCCACCCCTGCATGGTCGGCGGTATCCAGCACCACCGCCGCAGGATCGATCCCGTGATGTTCCAGGCGTTCCCGAATGAACGGGTGCTCCCCGCGGTTGAGTATATGGAGGCGGGCGTCAGGGAGAGCCCGGCGCAGGACCTTGAAGCAGCGCAGCGACTCGTCGAAGAGGTACCACACCCCGGCGGACCCGACATACCCCAAGGTCAGCGACCGCTCCCCTTCCCTGTGCCCCTCCCGGCCGGGGTGAAAGAGGTCCAGGTCGGCGCAGGTGGTAATGACCTCGAAGCGCGGCATGCGCTGCTGCAGATAATCGAAGCGTCGCATCTCGTCGACGGCAGCCCGGGTAAGCGACACCACCAGGTCGGCGCCGAGGAGGAAGCGGCGCTCGAAGCCCTTGGCCGCGCGGTACAGCCCCCCACCCGCCGGCCAGATGCCGCCGTCGACCCGCTCATCGGCCCAGAAGCCGCGCATGTCGAAGAGGAACTTGAGACCCAAGAGCCTCTTGAGGGACAAGGCGATGACCGAGGAGACGTAGCTGCGGGCGTGCACGATGTCCACCCTGTGCCTGAGCGCCAGGTAGCTCCCCGCGAGGATGCCGAGCACGATGTCGTACGCGGTGGCCGCGGCGGAGGGCTTCTTGTGGTACCGCAGGGGGACCCATACCACCCTTCTCCCCCGGGCCTCCGCACGAAACCGCTCCCGCGCCTCCACGTCGGCCCAGTCCGCCTCCTTCTCGTAGCTCAGCAAGACGATGCGGTGCTTCTCGCTCAGCGCCGAAAGGTAGCGCCAGACCTGGGACTGTCCGAGCGGCTCCAGCATGCCGTCGTACGAGATGTACAGCACAGAAGGCTTGAGCCCTTGCTGGCTTGTAATTGGACTGCTCATCGGGAACTCAGGCCCC
>NZ_JBXKJL010000080.1:0-2755 GCF_056994735.1 Geomonas sp. | reverse complement strand
CGCCGAGGCCGAGCGCCTCGCCGAGAAGAACGACTGGTACCAGGCCATCATCGACGCCGTCCCCTTCCCCATTCACGTCACCGACAACGACATGAAGTGGACCTTCATGAACAAGCCGTTCGAGACGCTCCTGGTCCGCGAAGGCCGCAT
Organism: Geomonas sp.; assembly: GCF_056994735.1. NCBI lineage: Bacteria > Pseudomonadati > Thermodesulfobacteriota > Desulfuromonadia > Geobacterales > Geobacteraceae > Geomonas > Geomonas sp. The sequence continues at coordinate 2,605 of NZ_JBXKJL010000080.1, read as the reverse complement.
CAAGGACCGGGTCTCCGCCGTCGGCCTCGCCTGCTCCAATGCCTCAGCCAACATCTGCAACACCGACGGGTGCGGCATCAAGCAGCTCCACAAGGGTGTCAACGAGAGCTTCTTCGACTGGTGCGGTTCGGGGTGCAAGCAGGACACCTCCTACCTCGTCAACGGCAAGGGCGAGAGGATCGGCTACGTCGAAGTTGTCTCCGACCTGACCGCCATGATCAGGAACCGCGACTACACCCAGACCGAAGTCGAGCGGATGGCATCGAACCTGACCAAACTGGCCCTCGGCGACCTGAACCTCGATCTCCAGGTGCAGGAGGCCGACGAGCACACCGCCCTGGCGCGGGAGGATTTCCTCAAGATTAACCAGAGCCTCACCAAGGTCAAAGACGCGGTCGGCGCCATGATCGAGGATACCGAGACCCTGGTAACCGCCGCGCTGGCCGGGCAGTTCCAGAAGCGCGCCGACGCCACCCGCCACCAGGGCGAGTACCGCTCCATCGTGGACGGCATCAACCGGACCCTCGACACCGTGGTGGATAAGAACGACTGGTACGAGGCCATCATCGATGCAGTCCCCTTCCCGATCCACGTCACCGACAACGACATGAACTGGACCTTCATGAACAAGCCGTTCGAGACGCTCCTGGTCAAGGAAGGGCGCATCAAGGACCGCGTCTCCGCCATGGGTCTCGCCTGCTCCAACGCCGCGGCCAACATCTGCAACGCCGAAGGGTGCGGCATCAAGCAGCTCCACAAGGGCGTGACCGAGAGCTTCTTCGACTGGTGCGGGTCGGGGTGCAAGCAGGACACCTCCTACCTCATCAACCGCAGGGGCGACAAGATCGGCTACGTCGAGGTGGTCTCGGACCTGACCGCCATGATCAGGAACAAGGATTACAACCAGACCGAGGTCGAGCGGATCGCCGCCAACCTGACCAAGCTCGCTCTTGGAGATCTGGACCTCGACCTCCAGGTGCAGCAGGCCGACGAGCACACCGCCGAGGCATACGAGAACTTCAAGAAGATCAACGGGAGCCTCTCGAAGGTGAAGGATGCGGTCGGCACCATGATCGACGACACCGAGACACTGGTCACCGCCGCCTTGGCCGGAGAATTCCGGAAGCGCGCCGACGCCTCCCGCCACCAGGGCGAGTACCGCTCCATCGTGGACGGCATCAACCGGACCCTGGACACTGTGGGCGACAAGAACGACTGGTACGAAGCCATCATAGACGCCGTCCCCTTCCCCATCCACGTCACCGACAACGACATGAAGTGGACCTTCATGAACAAGTCGTTCGAGAAGCTCCTGGTCAAGGAAGGACGCATCAAGGACCGCGTCTCCGCCGTCGGGCTTCCCTGCTCCAACGCCGCCGCCAACATCTGCAACGCCGAAGGGTGCGGCATCAAGCAGCTCCACAGGGGGGTCACCGAGAGCTACTTCGACTGGTGCGGATCGGGGTGCAAGCAGGATACCTCCTACCTCATCAACAGCAAGGGTGACAAGATCGGCTACGTCGAGGTGGTCCAGGACCTGACCGCCATGATCAGGAACAAGGATTACACGAAGGCAGAGATCGAGCGGATGGCAATAAACCTTCAGCTTCTTGCCGAAGGAGACCTGGACCTCAACTTCCTGCTCGGCGAACCTGATCCGCACACCAAGGACGCCCACGCGGAGTTCACCAGGATCAATGACAGCCTGAAGGGCGTGAAGCAGTCGATGGGTCACATCATCTCCATCACCAAGGAGATCGCCGACGGCAACCTCACCGTCGAGGTAGTGCCGCGCTCGGACAAGGACGAGTTGCTGAAAGACATGGCCGCCATGGTGCAGAAACTCTCCGAGGTGGTGCTGGATGTCAAGGCCGCAGCCGACAACGTCAGCATCGGTTCCAAGGAGCTCGCGGAAAACGCCGACAACACTTCACAGGGAGCCACGGAACAGGCGGCGTCGGCCGAAGAGGCATCCTCCTCGATGGAGCAAATGAGCGCCAACATCAGGCAGACGGCGGAAAACGCCATGCAGACCGAGAAGATCGCGGTGAAATCCGCGGAAGACGCGCACGAAGGCGGGAAGGCTGTCGCGGCGACGGTGGCGGCGATGAAGGAAATCGCAGGGAAGATCTCCATCGTCGAGGAAATCGCTCGCCAGACCAACATGCTGGCGCTGAACGCCGCCATCGAGGCGGCACGGGCCGGTGATCACGGCAAGGGATTCGCAGTGGTCGCCGCCGAGGTGAGAAAGCTTGCCGAGCGCAGCCAGAAGGCGGCGGCGGAGATCTCCACCCTCTCCACCTCCAGCGTCGGCATCGCCGAAAGTGCCGGGGAACTCCTCGGCGAGATACTCCCGAACATCAAGAAGACCGCGGAACTGGTCCAGGAAATCAGCGCAGCCAGCAAAGAGCAGGACGGCGGGGCCTCCCAGATCAACCAGGCCATCCAGGTCCTCGACCAGGTGATCCAGAAGAATGCGGCAGTGGCCGAGGAGATGGCATCCACGGCCGAGGAACTCTCCTCACAGGCAACGCAGCTGCAGGGAACGATCTCTTTCTTCCACGTCAACGACAGCTCCCTCTCCGAGAGAAGGGAAGGCAGCCAC
>NZ_JBXKJL010000079.1:0-2432 GCF_056994735.1 Geomonas sp. | reverse complement strand
GAACCCCTCCAGCCCGCCCCCGCGTGGAAGCCGCTGGGCCGCAGTCTTTGGTTTGACCCCAAGCGTAAAGAACTCGTGATCGCGGCCCGAGTTGTGCTCCGCGAGGGACCGCTGGAACACCTGGTCTGCTTGAAAGGCACCAAGGAGCACGAGGCCATCCTGGCAACCCAGGCCCGGCCCCGGCAAATTCACGCCGGGCTGCTCCTGACCGGCGCTGAGCCGGGACACCCGGTTCGCTTCTTGCCCAAGTTCGAGCCCCCCTCAGGCACCAAGATCGCCATCGAGCTGCACTGGAACGCGGGCGGCAAGCCGCAGAAGATCGACGCTCGCCGCTGGATCAGAGAGGAAAAAACCGGGAAGCCCCTGGCCCAGGAATGGGTCTTCGCCGGCAGCGAACTGTTCACCGACCCGGTGACCAAGCAGGTCGTCTACGCCGCCGACGAAGGAGACCTGATCACTGTGGCCAATTTTGGCAGTGCGATTCTCGATCTGCCACTGGCTAGCTCGGCCAGCGACGCCGACCGCGTCTTCGGCGCCGATCCCGCCCAGGTTCCACCGCTGGGCACCGAAGTGTTCCTGTTCCTGTGGCCCCACGTCGGACAGCCGGATAAGAATCCCTGAGCCGATCCAGCGCAGCGTCACCCTCATCCGGCGCTCCGCGGCACCTTCTCCCCGCGGGCAGAGGTATGGACACATTTCTGCGACTCGTAAGCTGGGCGAACTGGGTAGCGATCGACCGGCGTCCGCCCCGTCCCTGTCCAGGCCCTTGTACACCCCTGCCGGGATCGATCCGGGCGGTCGCGAGGGTGCCCAAGTCCCCCGCGCTCCGGGTCGAAAAGTTGTGTCCATACCTCTGCCCCGCGGGAGAAGGGATTGTCTGACCTTCTCCCACCGGAAGAAGGTGGCCGAAGGCCGGATGAGGGCAGCGGGCAGGCAGCGCAGCTCATTCAAGCCGGAGCGCGCACCAGACCCCAGAGGGATGAAACTGAGCGTCCGAAGGTCGCTCGTCGAGACGCTCCCACTCATCGGCCGACCAGATCAGAAGGGCCGCGGGATGGCCGTTGATTCGCCAACGGGCCGAGCGGGGGGGCTCAGGCGGGGGACTGTAGAGCCGAAGTGTGGGTGCGCCAGGGAAGCTTGGGAAAGGAGGAAGCCGAAACGCAGAAACCTTTCATTGGAACCCTGCGGGTAACCAATCCCGCCCGGTAGAGCTGGGCCGGCAGCCGGAAACGAGTCTTGCGTGGGCCCGGGGTAACCCGGACTGCGAAGCGTAGACAGTGAGTGAGCGGGCCGTGCTATTGAGCCTCGAAATCGACATCGTCGCGGGAGCCGACGTCGTCCACACAACGGAAGGCCGCGTCGCAGCGCCGCAATGGCCTGGCGCCTGCGATCCCGCCGGGGTCGAAGAACAGGGCACGTTCATGGGGGTTCCCCAGGAACCTGGGAGGCCCCTTCACCTTCTCGGATTATCCCGGGCGGAGGTACCGGGTGACTATACTCGGCCCGGTCAGGTCTGGCACAAATTGGAGGCAACTAGGCACCGGCATAAACTGCTGACGGGAATCGATCTGGGAGCAGCATTGAGGTCACCCGTCATGCGACCGATCCACTTCACTCCGGAAGTGCGGCAAGCCCTGGCCCACGACCGCTACCATCACCCCGATCCCCGCGTCCAGCGCAAGATGGAGGTCCTCTGGCTCAAGAGCCACGACCTGCCCCACGATCGGATCGCGACCTTGGCCGGTGTCTCCCGACGCACCGTCCAGCGCTACATCGACCAGTACATCGAGGGCGGCTTGCCGCGCCTGCGCCAAGGCCACTGGTATCAGCCCCGGAGCGTCCTGGCCGGGCACCGGTCCTCCCTCGAGGAATACTTCGCGACGCACCCGGTCCGCTCCGCCAAGCGAGCCCGGGCCATCATCGAGCAGCAGACCGGAATTCGCCGCAGCCTCACCCAAGTCCGCCACTTTCTCAGGGACCACTTGGGGCTGCGGTGGCGCAAGACCGGGGCCATCCCCGTGCCCCCCACCAAGACGGTCGAGGAGCACGCCCGCGAGCAGACGACCTTCCTGAAGGAAAAGCTGGAGCCACGGCTGAAGCAGGCCCGCCGAGGCCGGAGACAAGTCTACTTCGTCGACGCCGCCCACTTCGTCTTCGCCCCGTTTCTGGGCTTCTTGTGGTGCGCGGTCCGGTTGTTTGTGCGGGCGGCCTCGGGCCGCAAGCGGTACAACGTCCTGGGGGCGCTGGACGCGGTGACGCACCGGTTGATCCGGGTGACGAACCACGATTACATCAACGCCGAGTCGGTCTGTGCCCTGCTGCGGGCCGTCGCCGCAGCCAGCGTGGGCTTGCCGATCACATTGGTGCTGGACAACGCCCGGTATCAAAAGTGCGCCGTAGTGCAAACGCTGGCGAAGTCGTTGAAGATCGAG
>NZ_JBXKJL010000078.1:0-12859 GCF_056994735.1 Geomonas sp. | reverse complement strand
GTCATCGGACGCGGCGCATCCACCGACATCATCGAGGCTTCGGCCAAGGCCTACATCGACGCCCTCAACCGGCTCCATTCCGCCACGGACCGCGACATCGAGGCCCTCTGATAATCCCCGCCTGACGAGGGGGCTTCGGCCCCCTTCTTACTGTCCCGTTGCAACTCGAACCCCATCCCCACCCGATTCCTACCCCTGCCAAGGGAGGGGCGGCGGGGACGGGGTTATTTTTTAATTTGACGTTGCAAAGTGGAAGGAGTCTGTGACATCCTGTCCGGCAAATTTAACGGGAGTTTCTCATGAAGCTGTTGTTCGTACTCTTGATGATGTTGACGGCATCGGGGAGTGGCTACGCCGCGACCTCCTCTTCCTGGCAGAGCTGGGGCTTCGACGGTCACGGCTTTGTCAAGGATGGGACCAGCGGCGGGATTCTCACCCGTGACGGGTACCTTCCCGTTCCGGCCGGCGCCTCGACGACACGGGAAGACCCCCTTCCTGACGGAACGGGTGCGGTGGCGCTCTTTTGCTACCAGCAGCGGGCCGGCGGGAAGCTGAGACCACAGGGAGGCTTTGCCCCAATGGCCGGCGTCGCTGTCACGGTCAGAGGGAAGACTGTCACCGTCGCTGGCCGCACCGATGAGAGCGGCTACCTCATACTCGCCCTTCCCCCCGGCAGCTACCAGCTGCAGCTGGCAGGGTTCTCCAAAACCGTGGCTGTCGAAAAGGGTAAGAGCTCTCTTGCGGCAATGAGGGTGGGCAAAAGGATGGTGGATTGATGACCGGCTCGTTTATGCGTGCACTCTTGATGGTGGCCCTCCTTCCTGCCATGGTTTCCGCGGCAGCTCTGGACGAATACTACCTGGCGCAATTCGGAGAGAGCGAGAGTCTCGCCAAGGTCCTCGCTGCGACTTCGACTGGTGGCATCCTCGCCGACCGCTGCCACACCGCTCTCCATCGCAACCTGAAGCGTGACTGGAAGAAGCTCGAGCCCGCCACGCAGAAGGTCCTGGCCAAGCAGGTAGCGAGGCCGGCCCTTTCCAACGAAGCGACCTATTCCTTGCCCAGGGGACATTTCACCGTACATTACGCCAGAACCGGGACGGACGCTCCCGATCCCACCGATGCCGATTACGACGGCATCCCTGACTGGGTAGAGAAGGTTGCCGCTGTTTTCGACGAGGTCTACAGCGCCGAGGTCTCCACAATGGGCTACCGCTCCCCGACCTCCGGACGATACGACGTCTACCTCAGGAGTCTGGTCAGCGAAAAGGCCTACGGGTTCACTACCGATGACGGCATGCCAACCTACCCGGCGGTCTCCGCCTCAAGCTACATCGAGATCGACCAATCCTTTACCGATCCGATCTTCACCTCCCACGGCGCCTATACCCCCGAGCAGCTTCTCGACGTAACAGCCGCCCATGAGTTTCACCACGCCATCCAGTACGGATACAACTACTACTTCGACCTCGCCTTTGCGGAGATGACCTCGACTTGGATGGAGGACGAGGTCTATGACTCGGTGAACCAACTCTATGGCTATCTGAATAAGTACCTGCCGTATGCCAGCACGCTTTCGCTGAACGCCGGCCTCGATGGCGGGTCCGAGTACGGGCGCTGGGTCTTCAATCGCTACCTCGCCGAGGCACACTCCCCCACCTTGATTCGCGACATCTGGACCGCTATCGGGGCCGCGGCGGCACCTGCCACCGGCGATGATCTTCCGATGATGCCGGTTATCGAGTCCTCGATCACGGCGACCGGGGCGACCCTGGCGGGCGACTTCGCCGCCTATGCCAAGAGAGTCGTCTTGCGGAACTGGGCCACCCATGCCACTGACCTGGGCATGATCCCTTCGGTCAATCCACAGGCGACGTACAGTACCTATCCCGTTGATCTGTCAGCGGTAACGTCGAAGATTTCCGCACTGCCCGTGTACACCTTTGCCTATTACCGTTTCCTCCCCGGCCAGGGCGCACCGGTAAACCTGGTGCTCTCCTTGCCAAGCGTCCCCGTCGGGGTGGAAGTGGTGGCGGTGAAAAAGGGGAGTGACGGGACCATCGAGGAGTACCCGCTCGATCGGGCAGCGGGCACGATCACAGTTCCGTCTTTCTATGTATCGGGAACGTCCGAGCTTGACCTGATAATCAGCAAGACCTCGACAGATGCTTCGCCGGCGGGGGCAACAACGACTTCCAGCAAGGGGGGAGGGTGTTTCATCGCCACCGCCGCATACGGTAGCTACCTGCACCCGAAGGTGGCGCTGCTGCGCGACTTCAGGGACCGGCATCTCCTGACCAACGCACCCGGGCGTCTCTTCGTGTCGCTCTACTATCGGATCAGTCCCCCGATCGCCCGTATCATTGCGGAGCACGCGTGGATGCGCGCCGGGGTGAGGGTGGCGCTCACTCCGGTGGTGCTGGCGGTGGAATATCCCGGTGCCATCGTTGTCCTCATAGCGGTGGGCGGTGCAATAGTTCTCAAGCGAAGGAGAGGGACTGCTTCCCTCCTCGTGATTGGCAAGAGGGTAGGAAGGTAGGTCTCGTTCGCCGGCCTCACTGGCGGTTCGCGGCAAGGATGCCGCTCCTACGACAGGCGGCACGCCGCTTCACGGTTTGGCAACGTGGGTACCACGATCATGCTCTACGTACAGAGGAAGTAGGAGCGCCCTCCCGGGCGCGAACCAACCGCCAATTGGGGGTGCCGATGGTGTTTCGAGATTTTCATGCCGGCAACTTACGGAAGGGCCGAGTCTCCATCGATGGCCAGGTCTACCTCGTCACGACTGCCACCCCTGACCGTATCCCTCTGTTCCTGGATTATCGCCTGGGGCGAATGGTTGTTAATGCCATGCGGTACCAGGCGGAAAAGGGTTTCGTCGAGAGCATCGCATTCGTTGTGATGCCGGACCATTTCCACTGGCTCTTTACCTTGAGTGCTGGAAGATTGCTGCCGGAGGTCATGCATTCTGTAAAAAGTTTTTCTGCCAATGGGATCGCTGCGGTTCGCGGCAAGGATGCCGCTCCTACGACAGGCGGCAGGCCGCTTCACGGTATTTGGCAACGTGGGTACCACGATCATGCTCTACGTACAGAGGAAGATGTCCGCGCAGTGGCAAGGTATGTGGTGATGAATCCAGTCCGGGCCGGGATAGTATCCACCATCTGGGGCCACCCCCTATGGGACGCGGTGTGGGTGGATGGGGATTGATGGGCGGCAGCGATGCCGTACTGCAGGAAGAGGTTGGTCTTATGGTAGGAGCGCCCTCCCGGGCGCGAACCACGGCCGCTATTCTCGCCAAAAACGAAAAAGGCCCCGCGCGGAGTGAATCCGGCGGGGCCCCTTCGGTTGTGACTCTAGCTGCTAGCCGATTTTCTTGACGTTTGCCGCCTGGAGCCCTTTGGGGCCGTTGGTAACGTCGAAGGAGACAGCTTCGCCTTCAGCCAGGGATTTGAAGCCGTCCCCGGTGATGGCGGAGAAGTGCACGAACACGTCCTCGCCGTTTTCCTGCTCGATGAAACCGAACCCTTTAGCGTCGTTGAACCATTTAACCTTGCCCTGTGCCATTGTCCTGCCTCCTTTTGATACCTCCGGAACTCAGCCGGATCTACGTTTGATGCTGCAATTTCCGACGAGTTCTCTGCTTGAAACGGCTCAAAGGGAGTGATTCTCTTTGGCTTTTCGGCGCTTTAACCTCGGAAACCAGCGGCTGGCGTAAAAATTAACATCGTATAATAAGCTTGTCAAGGAAATATTTTCTTCATAACAAAATTTTGCACAGCCGTTTTAAAAGGTATTCAGGCGCCGGATAAAGGCCATCAGCAGGCCGTAATGCTGGTGGTGGAAGCGAAACGCAATTCTGGGAAGGTGCAGCAAGTCGGGCTCGTCGGCCTCCTCCGGCCGGGCGCTGACCGCCTCGATCCTGCTCCCGGAAAGGCGCAGTTCGGGGAATTCGTTTTCCAGCATCTCGATCTCTTCCCTGGTGAGCTCCTTGTTCAGCCTGATGATGAGCTCGCCGCCCACGAACCTGATGGAGTGGTAGTTGGTGTAGAACTCTTCGATGACCTGGACGGCTTCTTCATAGCTCTTGGTGATGGTGAAGATCGAGAAGTCCTCGGCGGAGATGAAGCCCTTCACTAATAACCGGTCCTTCATGAAGCGGAACCAGTGTTCCCAGTAACCTTCCTCGTCGTCCACCAGCACCAGCGGCTTGGGGGAGGTCTTGCCGGTCTGGACCAGGGTGAAGACCTCCATGGCCTCGTCGAGGGTTCCGAATCCCCCGGGAAAGACGGCGATGGCGTCGGACTCCTTGACGAAGGCGACCTTCCTGTTGAAGAAGTATTTGTAGGTGATGAGCCGCGGGTTCTTCAGCATCACGACGTTGGCGCTTTGCTCGAAGGGGAGCCTGATGTTGGCGGCGAAAGAGGCTTCGCTGCCTGCTCCCTCGTTCCCGGCCTGCATGATGCCGCCCCCTCCGCCGGTGATGATCATGTAGCCCTTGTCGGCCAAAAGCCTGCTGAAGCGCGTGCACTTCTTGTACATCTCCTCCTCGGGAGCGGTGCGGGCCGAGCCGAAGATGGTGACCTTCTTCTTGTGCCGGTACGGAGCGAAGACCAGGGTGGTGTAGCGCATCTCCTTCATGGTGTTGCTGAGCAGCTTGAGGTCGGCAAGATAGTCGGTATCCTGACCCGCCTTCAGCGCCGATATGATCATCTCCCGAGCCAGGGGAGGATGGTGGATGCCCCCCGCCTTCTCGAGGAGTTCGTCGATCAGAGTATCTATCTCTCCGTTGGTTCTGGTAAAGCGCAGTTGCATTAAATGGACTCCCCTGTTAATATAGGTGGCCAATTATAGCACGGCCAAAGCTTCAGGCAAATGTTTAATATGATTGAACAATTATTAGTTTGATTTGTTGTTTACATTTACGTTATTGTGTCCGCTGGACGCATTTATTCCACCTTTAAAAGGAAACCGCTACATATGGGTATGACAACCGCGCAGAAGATTTTTGCGGCGCATCTGGTCGATGAGCCGTTTGCAGGGACCAAGGTGCTGAGGGTAGACGTGGTGATGTGCCACGAGATTACCACGCCGATAGCGATCGCCGACCTCATGGCGCGCGGCAAGGACCGGGTCTTCAATCCAGACAATATCAAGGCCGTCATCGATCACGTGACCCCCAGCAAGGACAGCAAGACCGCCACCCAGGCCAAGATGCTCAGGGACTGGGCCCGTCGCCACGGCATCAAGGACTTCTTCGACATCGGCGCCAACGGCGTCTGCCATGCGCTCTTCCCGGAAAAGGGGTTCATCCGTCCCGGCAACACCGTGATCATGGGTGACTCCCATACCTGCACCCACGGCGCTTTCGGCGCCTTCGCCGCCGGCGTCGGCACCACCGACCTCGAGGTCGGGATACTGAAAGGGGTCTGCGCCTTCCGCGAGCCGAAGACCATCAGGGTCAACCTGAACGGCACGCTCCCCAAGGGGGTCTACGCCAAGGACGCCATCCTGCGCGTGATCGGCACCCTGGGCGTCAACGGCGCCACCGACCGGGTCATCGAGTTCGGCGGCCCCGTCGTCGACTCCATGTCCATGGAATCGAGGATGACCCTGTGCAACATGGCCATCGAGGCCGGCGGCACCTCCGGCATCTGCATGCCCGACCGGGTCACCGTCGACTACCTCTGGCCCTTCATCTCCGACTCCTTCGCCTCCAAGGAAGAGGCTGTCGCCTCCTACAGCAAATGGTGCTCGGATGCGGACGCCGAATACGACAAGGTCATCAACCTCGACCTTTCCGACCTCACCCCGCTTTGCACCTTCGACTACAAGCCTGACCAGGTGAAGAGGGTGACCGAGATGGAAGGAACCCCGGTGGACCAGGTCTACATCGGTTCCTGCACCAACGGCAGGCTCGAGGACCTGAGGATCGCTGCCGCGGTGCTCAAGGGGAAGAAGATCGCCCCGACCGTGCGCGGCATCCTCTCCCCGGCGACCCCGCAGATCTACAAGGAAGCGGTGGCCGAAGGTCTCATCGACATCTTCATGGAAGCCGGCTTCTGCGTCACCAACCCGACCTGCGGCGCCTGCCTCGGGATGAGCAACGGCGTCCTGGCCGAAGGCGAGGTCTGCGCCTCCACCACGAACCGCAACTTCATGGGGAGGATGGGGAAGGGTGGCATGGTCCACCTGCTTTCTCCCGCAACCGCAGCCGCATCCGCGATCGAGGGTAAGCTTGCTGACCCGCGCAAATACCTTTAATTGACCAAGGAGAGTGAACATATGAAGAGTTTTGGCGGCCCGGCCCTTTTTCTGGACCGTAGTGATATAAACACCGACGAGATCATCCCGGCGAAATACCTCACCGAGATCACCAAGGAAGACCTGAAGCCCTATCTTCTGGAGGACCTCAAGCTCCCCGGTTTCGACCCGAAGTCAGAGAAGACCAAAAGCGCCGGCGTGGTGGTTTCGCGCGCCAACTTCGGCTGCGGCTCCTCCCGCGAGCACGCACCCTGGGTCTTCGAGGTGAACGGCATGTACGCCGTGATCGCGGAGTCCTTCGCCCGCATCTTCAGACAGAACATGTTCAACTGCGGGATGGCGGCGATAGAACTCCCCGCCCAGCAGATCGAGCAGCTCTTCGGCTACGCCGATGCGGCCGACGCCGCCATCGAGGTGGACGTCGAGAACCAGAAGCTGACCGTGAGCGGCGGCGGCCGCAAGGAGACCATCTCCTTCGAGATCTCCCCCTTCGACAAGGCACTGGTGCTGGCCGGCGGCTGGGTCGATTATGCGGACGGGAAATACTAGCAGCGGATCTTTAAAGACAGAAGATGGCATAATGGAGGCAGAGGACGCAGAAGTCTTCTGCCTCTTTTCTTTTACTGATTGGCGCTAATCTTCCGCTATGAGATTGTCATCCCCGAATGCCCTTATCGGGGATCACGTCGTTTAGGATCTGGATTCCCGATCAGAATCGCTTCGGGAATGACAGTTCTGGAAGCTGGCGGAAGATTGGTGGAAGCGGGGCAGGGGAGACTCGGCTTTTGAGACAGCTTTCCGTTAAATGACAGTGGTATACCTGTCATAAGACATTATTTTGATTGACTACCCATAATTGCAGCAGTTACTATCTGCATTTATGTCTGTAACGAGAGGTTTCATCTGAGGTTCATGTCTGTCATCAGAGGATTAGTTATAGCGGCACTCCTTCCGGTGATTGCCCTGGTGACTGTGTGCAGCGCCGCGGAGCCGGAAAAGGGAACCATTTTCACCCTTTGGCCGCTGGTGGATTACCGTACCAGCCCGCCGGAGGGATTCAGCAACCTTTCCATCCTCGGGCCGCTGATAAAGTTCGAGAAGAAGGGGGACGACCGGGAAACGGCCTTCCGCCCCTTCCTGTATCGGAGCGATCACCTCAAGGACAGGTCCACCTCGACCTACTTCCTCTATCCGGCAGCCTACCGGGATAACACCCCGCAGGCTGACACCTACGAGATACTGCGGTTCTTTCAAATCTCGAACTTCCGCAAGGATGAAGAGGCCGGGCGGGAGAAGAACTCGATGCTCTTCCCGTTCTACATTGCGGGACAATCGGAGAAGGGGGAGGATTACCGCTCCTTCTTTCCCTTCTACGGAGACATCTACGGGCGCTTCTGGAGGGATGAGTATCATTTCGTGATGTTCCCCCTTTACGGCCGCACGGTGAATCGTGGCACCACGACCAGGCACTATCTCTATCCGATCTTCTCCAGCACCAGCGGGGAGAAGGAGAGCGGCTTCGAGGTCTTCCCTCTCTACGGCCAGTCGCACAAGGAGGGGGTGTACAACAAGAGGTTCGTACTCTGGCCCTTCTATACCTCCTGGCAGACGGGACTCGATACCGACAACCCGACGGAGAAGACTTCGTTCTTCCCGTTCTACGGGAGCATCGATTCGCCGAAAAGGACTTCCCGCAGCTATGTCTGGCCCTTCTTCGGCTACACGATAAACCACGAGAAGAAGTTCGAGGAGATCGACTACTTCTGGCCCTTCATCTCCACGATTCGGGGGGAGAAGCGTAACGCCAACACCTTCCTGCCGCTCTACTCGCGTGACACCTTCGAGGACGGCGAGAGGCGCTGGTATCTGTGGCCCCTCTACCGCCACGAGGAGATCCGTTCCGAGAACTTCAACCGGGATTCGGACCGGGTGCTCTTCTTCCTCTACCGGGGAAGCCACGAGCGCTGGCCCAAGGAAGGGACGGAAAGAAGCAGGATCGCCATGTGGCCTCTTTTCCTGTACCAATCGACCCCGAGCGGGATCTACTCGTTCTCCTTCCCGGCGCCGGTCGAGTCGGTGCTGGACAAGGAGGGGATCGAGAAGAACTGGGCGCCCCTGTGGCGGCTGTACCAGAGGAAGTGGGACGAGGAGGGCAACTCCGCTTCGTCTCTCTTTTGGAACCTCTACTGGCACGAGCGCCGCGGCGAGGACCTGGCCTACGAGCTGTTCCCGCTCATCTCCTACCGCGGTGTAAAGGGAGAACGCGAGCTGAAGTTTCTGAAGGGTTTAATCAGCCTCAAGCGCGGAGAACAGGAGAGCGAGTTGAGCCTCCTGTGGATGCCGTTCGGGCTGAAATGGGGGGGGAAGTGACCAGATTCCTGGAACCGCTGGGCAAGAGGATCCTCTATTTTCACCAGGTGCTCGGTGAGATGGTGATCCTCATGGGGAAGATCGTCTACTACTTCCGCGAGGCGCCCCGCAACGTGCAGAGCATCCTGACCCAGATGGCGATCATCGGCTATGACACCCTCCCGGTCGCCTCGGTGATGGCCTTTTTCGTGGGGATGGTTCTGGCCCTGCAGACGGGTGTGGAACTGCAGAAGTACGGCGGGCAGAACATCATCGGCGCCATCGTGGGTCATTCGATGGTCCGCGAACTGGGGCCGGTCATGACCAGCTTCCTCGTCGCCGGCCGTGTCGGCTCCGCCATGGCCGCCGAGCTCGGGGTCATGACCGTGTACGAGGAGATCGATGCCTTGCGGACCCTCGACATCGATCCGGTCCGCTATCTGGCCATGCCGCGCTTCATCGCCTGCATCATCTGCGTTCCGGCCCTGGTCATCTATTCGGACTGCATCGGGATAATCGGCGGGGCGCTGATCAGCAACCTGCATCCGCAGATCTTCGTCTCCTATGCGACCTATTACGACAGCCTTACCGCCGCCCTGAAGATCAAGGAGATCGGAACCGGCCTCACCAAGGCGGTGGTATTCGGATCCATTGTCGCCCTCGTCGCCTGCTACGTGGGGTTCGCGACCTCCGGCGGCGCCAGGGGGATCGGGGAGGCCACCACCAGGTCGGTCGTGCTCTCTTTCATGCTGATCCTGGTCTCGGACTACTTTCTGACGAGGTTGTTGCTGTAAAAACGTGAATGGTGAATGGTGAATGGTTTGACGGAAGCCAAACCACCTTCCCTTGTTTTTTTGGAGGTTCCATACATGGCTTTATCGGTGGAAAAAAAGGTCGGCATGTTTTTCGTGCTCGGTCTCATTATCCTGGGGGTGCTGCTGGAGGTGGGTGAGAAATGGAATCCCTTCCAGAGGAACACCCCCTACAAGACGTATCTCTCCAGCATCACCGGGCTCAAGGTCGGGGATCCGGTCCGTCTGGCGGGGGTGGATGTGGGGAGGATCACCGACATCGTCATCCTGAGCGACAAGATCGAGATCGACTTCGAGGTCAAGCCGGAAACGCGGATCAAGACCGATACCGTGGCAGGCCTGCGCCTTACCAACCTCCTTGGCGGGCAGTTCCTCGGGCTTTCCTTCGGGTCCCCCCAGGCGCCGCTTTTGGAGGCGGGTGGGACGGTGCGAGGGAAGGATGTGGCCAACATCGACATCATCGTCGACAACCTGAGCGACGTGGTCAAGGATGCCAGATCTCTGGTGAACAACCTGAACAAGAACCAGGCGATGGTGATGCAGAAGGTTTCCAACATCCTGGATGACAACCGCGGCAGCCTGAAAGACGCCATCGCGAACATCGACAGCATCACCTATAAACTGGACAAGGGCGACGGTTCGCTCGCCCTGCTCCTCAATGACGGCTCCCTCTACAGAGACGCCAGCAGCACGGTGGCCAGCTTCAAGTCTGTCGCCGGGAAGCTAGAGAAGGGCGAGGGGACGCTCGGTAAACTCATCAACGACGATACCCTCTACCGAGACGCATCCACGGCCATGGCGGATCTCAAAGGCGGGGTCAAGGATCTCAACTCCGGCTTCCGGGACATCAAGGATATCACCGCCAAGATCAACCGCGGCGAGGGGACGATCGGGAAGCTGGTGCAGGACGACGCGCTCTACACCGAGATGCGCGACGCATCCAAAAATGTCAAGGAGATCGCCCAGAAGATCAACGCCGGCCAGGGGACGATCGGGAAGCTGGTGAACGAGGACCAGCTTTACCGCGATACGACCGCGACCCTGAAGAAGGCCGAGCGGGCGATGGAAGGCTTGGGCGACACCGGACCGATTTCGGTGCTCGGCTCCATCGTGGGGACCTTGTTCTAACCGGGGTATTCTCTCGAATTCCCCCCTCTCAATATCCACTCCGGTTAAACTCCCTCTCCCTCCGGGAGAGGTCGGGGTGAGGGAAACGACAACCTCGGCTGCGTCATCCCCGAGTGCTTTTATCGGGGATCCATCTCTGGATTCCCGCTTACCCCCGCGGGAATGACGGTGGCTGTTATTACTACAGGATTTCCTTGCCATGACTGACATTTTTCACATTGCCGTTGGGACCATCACCATGCGTCCCTATGTCTTTGCCTTCTTCGCCAGCTACCTGGTGGCCGCGGTGCTGCACCTCGGATGGAAAAAGACCGTCTGGTTCACCATCGTCGGCTACCTGATCGCCTTCGCCTCCGAATACTCCTCCATCAATAACGGCTTTCCTTACGGATGGTACTACTATATCGAGGCGACCCGCGGGAAAGAACTCTGGATTGCCGGCGTTCCCTTCTTCGACTCGCTCTCCTATGTCTTTCTCTGCTACTGCAGCTACGGCGCCGCTCTGCTGGTGCTCGCCCCGGTGAAGCGGGTCCGGGGAGACCTCGTTCTCCTGGAAACCGGGCGGCTGCGGCGTTCCTTTTCCGCACTCCTCCTGGGCTCGCTCTTCCAGGTTTTCCTGGATATCGTCACCGACCCTGTCGCGCTGCAGGGGCGTAGATGGTTTCTGGGGCAGATCTACGGATACCGGGAGGCCGGTGCCCACTTTGGTGTGCCTCTTTCCAATTATCTCGGCTGGTGGCTGGTCAGTGCGGCCCTGATCGCTGCTCTCCAGGTCATCGACCGTGTGGTAGGTAGAGGTAACGACCGACCGGCCGGTGTGGCTGCTGCTCCTTACCGCTGCTTCTACGCACCGTTCCTCTATCTCTGTGTGGTCGCCTTCAACCTGTCGGTCACCTTCTACATCGGGGAACATCTCATGGCCCTGACCGGTGTCTTCATCTTCACGCTCCCTGTGGTGATGGCCGTGGTGCTGCTGGCCAGGAAGGTGAACCGCTATCACAAGGACGAACTGGCCGATCATCTGCGGGAATTTCCGTGGTCCAGGGCAGCGTCGGCGGGAGCGGGACGGGCTTGTCGGGATTAGCAGGAGAAGCCATGGAAGACCCTGATATTCGCTGGCAGCAGCGCCTCAAGCACTATCAAAAGGCACTGGATCAACTTCGGTTCGCTGTCGAGCTCAGTCGGCAGCGCCCGCTCTCACAGATCGAGCAGCAGGGGCTGATCAAGGCCTTCGAGTTCACCCACGAACTCGCCTGGAACGTGATGAAGGATTATTTCGAGTATCAGGGCAACACTTCGATCATGGGGTCCAGGGACGCCACTCGCGAGGCTTTCAGCCGCGGTCTCATCTACGCCGGCGAGGGCTGGATGGAGATGATTAAAAGCCGGAACATGACCTCGCACACCTACAACGAGGCGGTCGCTGATGAGATATCTGAAAAAGTGATAGAGGTCTACTTCCTTCTTCTTGAGCAGTTCTCCTCTCGAATGGAGGATTTAGCTGATGGAAGATGAACAGGACCGACAACTCTTCGGACTGAAGGAGAAGGCCATCGGGGCAATTAACGGGGTGTTTGCACTTCATCCCCTGATAGAGCAGGTCATGATCTACGGATCGCGGGCCAAGGGGAACTACAGACATGGCTCCGACATTGATCTCACTGTCATAGCCCAGTCCATGACCCTTTCCGAACTTATGAAGATCGAGACTGAACTCGATGATCTCATGCTTCCATACAAGATCGATCTCTCATTGCTCCACAAGATCAGCGACCCTGACGTGATCGATCATGTGAAAAGGGTAGGGCGGGTCTTTTATCAGAAATAGCTTCAACCGCCGTCAGAGTCCCGGCCTGGTCCCGCGGCACACTGATAAAAATAATATTCACTAAGGTTTCTATGATGCGAGGCATCGGTATGGTATTTTTTCCGGTGGATCCTGACGCCGCATGTCGGGTCTCTATCCTGCCTGCGTCATGGCGAACAAGATATCAAAGGAGGATATATGAAAAAAGTAGCCATTCTTCTGGCCCTCGGGGCTCTTCTTGGTGTTGCCGGGGCCGCCTCGGCCGCCGATAAAGGAGTTTCCCTTCCCAAGGGGTACGAGAAGTGGGAAAAGAGCAGGGCGAGGGTTGAACCGGACAAGAAGTCGATGTTCTACGGCATCCATTACATCTACGTCGACAAGACCGCGATGAAGGCTTACAAGTCCGGCGGAGCGTACCCCGAGGGGAGCCGGTTCATAGCTGTCAATTACTCGATCAAGGACCAGGGCGGGAAGCAGGTCCCCGGCAAGAAGACCATGA
>NZ_JBXKJL010000077.1:0-3520 GCF_056994735.1 Geomonas sp. | reverse complement strand
AAAGACGCTACCGTGACAGTGGACGGCAACGTCTTGGACTCAAAGGGATTCGAAGTGAGAGCGAGTAAGCCCCAGGACCAGGCCGCAGATCCCTCCTTCAATAACGAGCTCCTCGTTGATCTCATAGGTGAAGCAGACTACCTGAAGGGTGACCACACCCTGAATCTCGTGAACCGCGATGGGCAATCCGCCGCCATTTCCTTCCGGGCCAATCCCCTGACCGTTGCTCCCATAGGAGATATTCCGCGCGGGAACTCGCCGGTGATCTTGAAGATCACAGGTAAAAACTTCACCACCGGCATAACCGCAAGCTGGCGGGACGCGGCCAGAAATGAGACCTCAATAACGGCAGACCAGTTGAAAGTGGGGAGTGACAGCGAGCTGGAGCTTTCCATAGTACCCGGCGAGGCTACAGGAACAGGGATCCTGACATTGACAGACACAAAAGGTGGCAGTGTCAGCAAAGAGGTCAACATCACCTGATGCCGAGGCTGATGTAAAACCGTTGAACTATGAATGGCGCCCCCCCTGAACATCAACAAGAAGACAGGTTTGGAAGTCACCATTCACCATTCACAGCCTTTAAGGGGAGATGATGGAGTACTTTACGGTCTCGTGCCTGCGCAGGGGGACGGTCTTCATTGACGGTGTAAAGTTGGGGGAGAGCAGGAGCGGCGACGGGCTCCGCGTCTTTGGGTGCAGCCCGGGCCTCCACGACATCTCGTTGGAGTGTTCCATAGGGCGCAGGTGCCGGATCATGACGCAGAGGGTCATGATTACCGGCACCAACGCCATCCTGCCCGTCCAGGTCCGCTTTGTCTGCGACCTGTGAAATCGCTACAGTGCGCGCTTCAGTATCTCGATCAGGAAGTCCCAATACTTCTGCACCGCGTCGATATGGAGCCTCTCGTCGGGGGAATGGACCTTTTCCATGGTGGGGCCAAACGAGATCATGTCCATGCCCGGGATGCGCTCCCCGATGATGCCGCATTCCAGACCGGCGTGGATGGCGGTCACCTCCAGTTCCTTTCCATAAAGTGCGCTGTAGGAGCGCCTGGCGGTGGAGAGGATGGGGGAATCAAGGTTCGGCTTCCATCCCGGATATCCTGAGCTTCCTGCGATTGCCGCGCCGCCCAGTTCGAAGACCGACTCGACCGTCTCGACGACTTCCGAAAGACGGGATGCCACGGAACTGCGCTGGCTGGTGATAAGTACGATGTCATCGTCACTGGTAGTGATGACCGCGACATTGGTCGAGGTCTCAACCAGGCCGGGGATGTCGCTGCTCATAAACTGAACACCGCTCGGAAGTGCGGCAATGGTGCGGCATATTTTGCGCTGGAGGGAGGCCTCCAGCACCGTTGCCCCCTCCGGCTGACCCTGCCGGGCCATTGCCAGAACCAGGTCGGGATCGACCCTGGAGAGCTCGGCCTTGAAGATCTCGTTCAATGTCGAGACGAGAGTAGCGGCCTCCCCCAGCTTCTCTGCCGGGATGAAGAATAGCGCGCCGCATTCCCGCGGGATGGCGTTACGCATGTTGCCGCCGTTGATATACGCCAGCCTCGCCCCGATTTCAGACAGCCGCAGGATCGCCCGGTTGAGGATCTTGATGGCGTTCCCCAGCCCCTTTCCGATTTCCAGCCCGGAATGTCCCCCCTTAAGTCCCTTGACCGTCAAGGTGACAGCGGCAGCCTCGGCGGGAACAGGCTCGCGCGTCACATTCCACCTGCCAAGGGTGTCTTTACCCCCCGCGCACCCGATGAAGACCACGCCCTCATCCTCGGAGTCGAGATTCAGAAGCGTCCTGCTTTCAACCATTTCAGGGCTCACGCTCTGAGCGCCGGTGAGACCCGTTTCCTCCTCAACCGTGAAGAGAAATTCCAGCGGTCCATGCTCAACGGCAGTATCTTCCATCAGAGCCAGGCTGGTGGCTACGCCCACTCCGTTGTCGGCGCCAAGCGTGGTGCCGTTTGCGGTGATGTATGGCCCCTGGCGGACTAACTCTATCGGGTCCTTGAGAAAGTCGTGGGTCTTGTCAGTATTCTTCTCGCACACCATGTCCAGGTGGGCCTGCAGGCAGATGCTCGGCACCCGCTCGCGACCCGGTGTAGCCGGCTTTTTCACCACCACGTTTCCAGACTGATCCTGCTTCGCTGGCAGCCCCAGGCTCTGTGCCCGATCGAGTACGAACTCCGCCAACTGCGCTTCATGCCCGGAAGGCCTCGGAATGCGAGATATTTCCGCAAAGCAGCGCCAGAACAGGGTGGGCGTGAGTCCCTCAATTGCATCAGACATGGCATACTCCCTTCATAAGCAAAAAAATCCCCTCGGCGAAAGGGGTATTGATGAAGCAAAAATAGCAGATTCTTGAATTAAGGAAAGCTCAAAGTGTCTTATCAGTGTTGATCCACCTTTATAGTCTCGCAACCCGCGCCTTCACTCTATTGAACTCGGACTCGGAGAGTAGGGGATACTGTTTCGGCGGCAGCTTCGAGATCTCCGTCTCGATGTTTCGTATCCGGTCCTCGGTCGGAGGATGGGTAGAGAAGAACTTCGCCACCGAGCCGGGGTTGGTCTTGCTCTGGGCCTCAAGCTTCTGAAAGAACGTCACCATCCCGTGCGGGTCGTACCCGGCATTGTACATGGTCTCGACGCCGAGGTAGTCTGCCTGGCTTTCCATCTCCCGGCTGTAGTAGAGCATTCCAGTCTTCCCGAAGAGTTGACCAGCGAGCTGGGCGATGCTCCCCTGGCTCCCCAGGAGTAGTCCTGATATCAGCTCGTAGCCGTACTGCTTAGTCATTTGCTTCGTTGCGTGCCTGGCCACCACATGGTTTATCTCGTGTGCCATGACTGCGGCCAGTTCGTCCTCGCTATCAGCCGCCTTGATCAGCCCGGTGTTGACATAGGTGTGACCGCCGGGAATGGCGAAAGCGTTGACGCTTTTATCCTCAACCACCTTGAAGGTGTAGGGAAACTCCACCTTCTTAACCCCGGTGAGCAGCCTTTTTCCCACCCGGTCGATATAAACCTGGACCTCGGGGTCGTTAACTACCTTATACTGTTTTTCGACCTCCACTGCGAACTTATCGCCTAGCTGCTTCTCTTCGTCCACGGAGATAAGGTTGAAACCGCCGACAGATCCGAGAGAAGATTGACTCGTCGCGCATCCGCCAAGAATAGAGAAGGAAAAGAACAGTGGCAGTAAATAGAACTTAAGAAGTTTAATCATGGAGCCACCTCCGTGTGATCTGCTTCAAGGCCAGTTTATTTCCATCATCTCCTCTATCTTCAACATAATTTCGTCCCCTCTGCCCCCTATCCGGCAACCGACAAACAGAATGCTCTGGCTACCGAAGGCGAGCCATCAGCGAATTCCAGTACAGCTGGATTCCTTGTTAATTCATGGATCAGAGACTTGTTACGGTACGGGAACCGGCGGCGGTTTGGGAAGCCCGGGAGGTGCAGGAGGCTGCCACCAGTGGCACCCGTTCAGCACAACCGTTCCCATCGTCACCATCGT
>NZ_JBXKJL010000076.1:0-1250 GCF_056994735.1 Geomonas sp. | reverse complement strand
ATGTTCCCTCTGCCGGGGATGATGATAGCAGTTTTGGCCCCATTTGCTGGGTTGTTTTCCACCCCAGTCTGGAAGCATGCCCACGTGTTGGTGGTCGGTACTATCCTCTGCCAAGGTCCCCGCACGGTCGCAGCGGTGCTGCGGGTGATGGGGTTGGGACAGGAACCGCGGTTTGAACGTTATCATCGGGTGTCCTGATTAGCAAGATTCTTCAGCCGACCCCAGGCAAACCCCGTTATTTTCGGTGAGAAGGCGCATACTGGTCGCCTATCCACCAAGGAGGATCAGGTTATGGCGATGAATCGCCTCCACTTCCAACCAGGACTGTCGCTGCCCGAGTGTCTCAAGCAGTTTGGCGCCGAGGCGCAATGCGAGGCGGCGCTGGAAAAGGAGCGCTGGCCGCAAGGCTTCCGTTGCCCGCGCTGCGGCCAGGCGGAGCATTGCGTGCTCCGCGTCAGAGTCCGCAAGACCTGCCAATGCCAGCAATGCCGGTGGCAGACATCCCTCATCGCGGGCACCCTGTGCCAAGGCACTCACTTGGCGCTGGCAGTCTGGTTCCTGGCGATCTACCTGGTTAGCCAAGCCAAGACCGGTTTGTCCGCCCTGGCCCTGAAACGGCAGTTAGGCGTCAGCTACCCCACGGCTTGGCTGATTCAGCAGAAGCTGATGCAGGCCATGACCGAACGCGACGCCCAGTACCCGCTGAGTGGCCAAGTCCAAGTGGACGATAGTTATCTCGGCGGCGAATTGGCCGGCAGCAAAGCCGGGCGTGGCTCCGAGAACAAGACGCCTTTTGTCACGGCGGTCTCGCTCAACGCCGAGGGGCATCCGGTGTACGCCAAAATGGCACCGGTTCCCGGCTTTACGCGCAAGGCCATGGCCGACTGGGCCAAGGCCGACCTCAGCCCCGGTTGCGTTGTGGTTTCCGACGGCTTGGCTTGTTTTGCCGGGGTGACCGACGCCCGCTGCCAACACCAGCCTATCGTCGGCGGCGCGCGCAAACCCAAGGACTTACCAGCATTCAGTTGGGTCAATACGGTCTTGGGCAACCTCAAGACCAGCTTTGGTGGCGCTTACCATGCGGTCGACTTCGCCAAGTACGGCACACGCTACCTGGCCGCGTTCGCCTCCCGTTTCAACCGACGCTTCCATCTGGAGACGATCCCCTTGCGCCTCCTCGCTGCCGCCGTCGCCATCGGGCCGCGTCCAGAGCCTTGGCTCCGTCTGGCTGAAGAATCTTGCTAATCAGG
>NZ_JBXKJL010000075.1:0-14849 GCF_056994735.1 Geomonas sp. | reverse complement strand
CCGCTGCTTGTACGCCGCCCCTACCTCAGAATTAACCAGGTAAAACCGCTGTCGCCACCCTAAGGCCCCCCCTTTGCGAAGGGGGGGCAGGGCAGCGTTGTCCGGTTAGCTACTTGCACCTGCCCAGTTCTCCACTTTACAAGCTCCCCCACGCCCTCCGGGAGAGGGTCGGGGTGAGGGAAGTCCGTATCTCCGTGGCACTTGCCCTCACCATCGGGAGAGGGCGCAGTTTCGAAGGAAGGTTGGGAAGGGAAAGAGGCAAAGCAACAACCTAACCACCACGGGGGGCAGGGGGGGGGTTGCCTTCGCTTTTGTCTGGCAATTCCTGACCACTGGAACAAAAGTAAAACTGAAGCGCTAATCTTCCGCTCTGAGATTGTCATCCCCGAATGCCCTTATCGGGGATCCAGATTTCACGTCGTTTAGGAGCTGGATTCCCGATCAGAATCGCTTCGGGAATGACAGTTTTGGAAGCTGGCGGAAGATTGGTACTAATCAGGTCCCTTCTTGCTCCTGTCCGCCAGAAAGCGGTGCAGGGGGAGAGTCACTGTCACCGCACCTCGATTAAATCCAGCGTTTTCGTCTGAAGTAGACCAGCATCCCGCCCGCTATCACCGCCATCAGCAAGAGCACCACGGGGTAGCTGTAGCGCCAGTTGTACTCCGGCATGTTCCTGAAGTTCATCCCGTACCAGCCGACGATGAAGGAAAGCGGCATGAAGATGGTGGCGATGATGGTCAGCACCTTCATCACCTCGTTGAGGCGGTTGCTCACGCTGGTCAGGTAGATATCGAGCATGCCGGAAAGGGTGTCGCGCAGGGTCTCGAGGGTGTCGAGTACCTGCACCGCGTGATCGTAGAGGTCCCGCAGATAGATCACCGTCTCCTCCCGGATCAGCGCCGAGTCGCGTCTTTGCAGTCGGCCAACCACCTCGCGCAGCGGCCACACCATCTTGTGCAGGAAAAGCATCTCGCGCTTCATCCGGTAGATGGTGTGGACCGTCTCGCTCCGCGGATTCTCGATCAGGTCGTCCTCGATCTGCTCGATCCGTTCGGCCAGCCTCTCCAGCACCAGGAAGTAGTTGTCCACGATGACGTCGAGCAGGGCGTGCATCAGGTAGTCCGCCCCGGCAGAGCGCAGCTTCGCCTTCTCGTTTGCCAGCCGTAGCCGGACCTGCTCAAAGACGTCTCCTTCCAGCCCCTCCTGGAATGAGAGGAGATAATTCTCCCCGAGAACCAGGCTCGCCTGCTCCGCCGCGATCTCCCCATCTGCGTCGAGCGAGATCATCTTGAGCACCACGTAGAGATGCTCGCCGTAGTCCTCCGCTTTCGGGCGCTGGTCGGTGGCGACGATGTCCTCCAGGACCAGCGGGTGGATCCCGTAGCAGGTCCCCAGGTGCTGCAGGACCTCCACGTCGGAGATGCCGTCGACGTTGATCCAGGTCACGGTCGGAGCCCCCTTCAGAGGCTGACATTCGGCGTGCGAGGTTAGTTGGCGCTTCTCCAGACGGTTCGCGTCATACTCGATGACGTCGATCCTGGTCTTGCCCGGTTTCTGTTCCCCGATATGCACCAGGGTTCCCGGCGCCGCGCCTATCTTCTTGGACCTGTTCTTTCTTTGTCGATGCATCGTGCTCCGTTACTCCTTTATCCCGCTCAGCCGCAGGATCTCGGACCACTCTTCCTCCCGTACCGGTTGGACCGAGAGGCGGCTGCGGTTCAGCAGAACCATCGAAGAGAGGGCGGGGATGGATTTCAGTTCCGATAGGGTGACCGGCCGCGGCAGCTCCCGCACGAAACGGACGTCCACCATGTACCAGATCGGCTTCTCCGGTGTGCTGCGCGGGTCGAAGTATGCGCTCTGCGGGTCAAGCGCGGTGAAGTCGGGGTAGCCTTCCCTCACCACCTCGGCAATCCCGGCAATGGCAGGATCGGCAATGTTGCTGTGGTAGAAAAAGACCAGGTCGCCCTTCTTGATCTCGTCCCGGAGAAGGTTGCGGGCCTGGTAGTTCCTGACACCGTCCCAGTGCTCGGTCTGGTCGGGCCGGGTGCGCAGGTCGTCCAGGGAAAAGGTGGCAGGCTCGGATTTGAACAGCCAGTAATTGCGGTGGGACATGGCTTCCTCGCGCAGATCGTTACCGTGTAATCAATTCCGGCTCTTAACTCGCATAGGGAGCGGTTTAAGTCAAGAACTCAGAGAAGCCGCTTTCTCTTTTCCCTTATCCGTTTCAGCAGCTCCGGCACTTCGAGGGTATTGAGGACGTCGCCCTTTTCCAGCCAGCCACGCTGGGCCACCGAAATCCCGTAGGAGAGGGTGTTGAACTGGTCCTTGACGTGGGCATCGCTGTTGATGGCTATGGCGACTCCCAGCTCCTTGGCGCGACGGACATACCTGTCGGCCAGGTCGAGCCGCAGGGGATAGCTGTTGATCTCCATGGCGGTCCCTGTTTCCCTGGCCACACGGAGCAACTCCTCCATGTCCACCTCGTACCCTTCCCGCTCCCCGATCAGCCGACCGGTCGGGTGGGCGATGATGGAAACGTAAGGATTTCGCATGGCGGCGGCGATGCGAGCGGTCATCTTGTCTTTGGGAATGCCGAAGCCGGAATGAATGGAGGCCACGACGATGTCGAGCTTCTTGAGGACGTGGTCCGGGAAGTCGAGGGTGCCATCGGCCTGTATATCCATCTCCGTGCCGTGCAGGACCGTGAATCCCTGGTGCTCCGCGTTGAAGGCCCTGATCTCCTTGGCCTGATTCATGAGCCGCTCTACCGTCAGTCCCCTGGCGATCCCGAGGGCCTGGGAATGATCGGTGGCCGCGAGGTAGGAAAGCCCGGCCTGCCGGGCGGCCTCGGCGATATCGGCGATGCTGTGGGCGCCGTCGCTCCACTTGGTGTGGACATGGAGGTCGCCCCGAAGGTCGCCCAGGGTGACCAGCCGGGGAAGAGTTCCGGCCATTGCCGCCTCGATCTCGCCTGCGTCCTCGCGAAGTTCCGGGGGGATGAAGGGAAGATCGAGCAGGCGGTAGACATCTTCCTCATCCTTGCCGCCGAGGCGGGCGTTGTCCTCGTCCCTGAAGATGCCGTACTCGTTGATCTTCAGCCCGCGCTTGACCGCCATCTCCCTGAGCCGGACGTTGTGCGGCTTGCTCCCCGTCAGATAGGCCAGCGCCGCCCCGAAAGATTCCGGTTCCACCACCCGCAGGTCCACCTGCACCCCCTCGCGGATGATCACGCTGGCGCGGGTAGGCCCTTTCATGGAAACGTCGTAGACCTGGGGTAGACCCACGAAGGCATCCATGACTCCGGCCGGGTCAGGCGAAGTGGCAACGAGGTCGATATCCTTGATGCTCTCCTTGCGGCGCCGGATGCTCCCCGCGATCTCTATCCGGTCCAGGCTGGAGGTCCTTTTCAGGGCCTCGACGAGGTCCAGGGCGGTAGGAAGCATCCGCCCAAGTGGGAGTCGATCCCGCCCCCGCCTCACCGCTGCGATCCCCTTGAGAATGTTCTCCTCGGTCTTTTGGGCGATCCCCCTGATCCCGGCCAGCCGGTGATCCCGGGCCGCCTGCTCCAGCTCTTCAACGCTGGTGATGCCCAGGCTGTCATAGATGCTTTTCGCCGTCTTCGGCCCGAGGTCAGGGATGGCAAGGAGGGCGAACACCCCTGCCGGTATCTCGCCCTTCAAGTTGTCGTGCATGGCAACGGCACCGGTCTGAAGGTACTCCTCGATCTTCGCCGCCAGGTCCGCCCCGATGCCGGGGATCTCCAGGATCTCCTTGTGCGACATCTCCGCCAGGTTCCGGGTCAGCCCCTCAAGGTTGAGGGCAGCTTTGCGGTAGGCCCTGATCTTGAAGGGGTTTCCCTCCTTGATCTCGATGATGTCGGCGATATCCGAGAAGATCCTGGCAATCTCCCTGTTCTTCATCATCCCCTCCCTGGGAGCGGCAACTTCAATGGCCGGCGGCCTTCCCCCACAGCTCCTTGAGCCGCTGATCCCTCCCGCAGTTGGCGCGATAGAAGCGGTAGCGGATCGGATTTTTCTTGTAGTAGTGCTGGTGGTATTCTTCCGCGGGGTAGAATTCGGTGGCCGGAACGATCTCCGTCACGATGGCTCCCTTGAACGGCTTGCTCGTCTCCAGTGCATTCTTCGACTGGAGGGCCAGTCGGTGCTGTTCCTCGTTATGGTAGAAGATGGCGCTTCGATACTGGTGGCCTACGTCGCAGAACTGCCGGTCCTTGACGGTCGGGTCGACGTTGTGCCAGTAGGTCGTTAGCAGTTTGTCGTAGCTGGTCTTCGCCGGGTCATAAAGTACCTGCACCGACTCGGCATGCCCGGTGGTCCCGGCCGAGACTTCCCCGTAAGTGGGGTTCTTCTTGCTGCCACCAGTATAGCCCGAGGTGACAGAAACCACGCCGGGGAGTTCATCGAAGGGATGTTCCATGCACCAGAAGCAGCCGCCGGCGAAGGTGGCTTTTTGCAGCTGCCTCGTTGCCGGGGCAGCTTTCTCGGCTGATGGTCCTGATCCGGCCAGCAGGAAGCCGGCACTGGTGAGAAGGGATATGACGATCAGTAAGGCGATGTTGGCTCTCTTCATTTTACGTGCTCCCGTGAATATCGCTCCCGTCCTGGCCTGCATGGTGTAGGAGCGGCATCGTTGCTGCGGATGGCTTCTCCAAGAATGATGCGTCCCCGTCGTCCCCCCTTGTCGAAGTCGGTGACACTCGGCTCGAGGCGACCCTCGGCACAAAGCCGGTGACCCTCGGCACAAAGCCGGTGACCCTCGGCGTCCCCCCCTTGTCAAAGGGGGGACAGGGGGGATTTGCCGTGTGAGCGCCCTCCCTGCAGCGGTTCGCGCCCGGGAGGGCGCTCCTACGAAAGGGAGAGCCTGCACCGCATGGCTTGCGTCCCTCACCTCTGCCCCTCCCGCTTGCTTGTGGGAGCGGCATCCCTGCCGCGAATCCCTGACCCTCGGCTCAAAGTCGGTGACCCTCAGCGTCCCCCCCTTGTCAAAGGGGGGACAGGGGGGATTTGCCGTGTGAGCGCCCTCCCTGCCGCGAATCCCGCCCGAGAATGGGCGCCAAAGGCCGCCCCTACTTCGTCGGTACGAACTGCAGCGCGGCGGAGTTCATGCAGTAGCGAAGCCCGGTCGGCTTGGGGCCGTCATTGAAGACGTGGCCGAGATGGCCGCTGCAGCGGCGGCACATTACCTCGGTCCTCGTGCTGAAGAAAGTCCTGTCCGTGACGGTCTTGATGTTCTCCTTGGCTATCGGCCGGGTGAAACTCGGCCACCCGGTGCCGGACTCGAACTTGTCTTCCGACCTGAAGAGATCGAGCCCGCACCCCGCGCAGCGGTACACCCCGTGGTCATGCGTGGTGGCATACTTGCCGGTGAAGGCACGCTCGGTCCCCTTCTCCCTCAGGACATGGTACTGCTCAGGCGTCAGGATCCTTTTCCACTCTTCGTTGGATTTCACGACTTCATCGCTCATGATGTAACTTCCTTTCTCCGCGGAAAAGACCCTGAGGTGGCTGGCGGCTTCGGCCCTGGCCGGAGTGAGGCCGGACTTTAAATTATACGCAACGCGGGCGCCGCTTATCGCCAGCACCAAGAAGATGACACTCAAAAGGATAGCCTTTGCCATGATCTGCCTTCTCCTTTGCACTTCCTCAAACCTGTCAGCGGCATAGTCATGGCAGGTTCGGGATCTCGGCCTCGAAGCTCTGCATCCAGCCGCCGATATCTCCCGGTCCATCCGTCCCGCCCCCTCCGGAGACATGATACTTGTAGGTGAAGCGCAACCTGTTACCGGGGACGGGCGTCACCGGCAGTGTAACGGTGAACGGGGCGACATCGTTGTCTTGCAGCTTGTGGGGGATTACGAAGCCGACGGCCCGCGCGGTTGGACTTCCTTTGGCATCGAGGGCGGCGACCCATATCTCGATGTCATCCATAGGGAGGTAACGCAGGTTTTTGAAGTACCCATCGATGGTCATTCCGGTCGGGGAACGGGTCACGTCCCAGCTGAGGGAGGCGTCGAAGTTGCTGTAGTGCTGCGTACGGCTCTCCATGCGCTGCCGGTTCACATCCGTGTATGTGGCACAGCCGGCGACAGAGATCACCAATGCCAGCAGTACTGCGAGAAATCTGGACATGTCAGTACCTCCTATAATGATGGTGGCCGTTCCCGTCCTTTAACGCTGGATTTATTCTACGCCCGCCCCGGATCGTTTGCAATCTCAGCAACTTCGACGACTGTCGCCCCTCCGGCTGGTCTGACCAAAGTTCCAGCCGGAGCCGTGACAGGAACGGACTCTCGATGGACTGTGGTAGATTTTTCCATTGAATATCGAAGGATTATCCACAATAATGGCAAAGGCGCATGCCGAGGGAGGGGATGATGAAAAAGTCTGTCATAGTGATGCTGCTGTTGATGGCGGCGACCTCCGCGTCCGGCGAGATCTATACCTGGAAGGACGCTCGCGGGAACGCCCACTACACCAACAGTCTTCACGAGATACCGGCACGTTTCCTCAAAAAGGCCAGGGTCCTCGATGTGGCGACGGGAAAGCTCGGTGCCCCGGCAACGGCTGCCAAGCCGGCGCAGGCACCTGCCACCGGGGCAACGGGGCAACAGCCGGCGACCATGGCCTCGCCCGCAACCGCGGCAGCCCCGCATGCCTCGGCGACCATGGTTCCCGCTCCCGCCGTGCCGTCTGCCGCCGTGCCCAACGGGATAGCGCCTCCCCAGCCCCCGGTCGCCACCAATGCGCCACCTCCGCCCACCCGCGACAGAATGTCTCGACGGCGGGCCCGTGCCTCGAGGGTTGAGGAGGAGTAAAAACACGCACCACCAGGGAGGGTGCATGAGAAGGAATGTTTCAACGGTGCTGGCGCTCGGCCTCCTGATCGCTTCCTCGGCCCAGGCGGAGGTGATAAGCTGCAGGGGGAGTATAACCAGCATTCAAGGTGAAGGGCTGGTTGCCAGGACTCACCGCTTCGACGTTTTTGACGTCACCGGCAACGACCTCGAAGTCATCATCGACAAGTGCTCGAAGATTGCCGGGGAAAAGCAGAACAGGGCAGCCGCCAGGAATCCGGGCGGCAGCTTCCGGCCATATTCGGATCTCGACCTCCAATGCGTGCGGGGGGGCGAAAAGTTTGCCGTACGCCGGTCGATAAAGACCGCGCATTGATGGAGAACCTCGATTAAATCCTCTTATCACACCGAAGCACCCGCGACCCACCGCAGGAAGCAGCCAGACCACCCGGTGAAAACGTGCAGGGAACCCTACAGGAGAAGAGCCATCCCTTCGTGGATCAGGCCCCTATCCCTTTGCCTGTGGCTCCTCGTCTTCCTGACGGGAAGTCCCGCCCTCTGCCTTTCTGCCGAAGGCCCCGCAGCCGAAAAGCAGCCGACGGCCAGGACCGTCGTGGTCGGCGGGAACTGGGCCTATCCCCCCTACGAGTTCCTGGACGCCAACGGCAAGCCCGCCGGGTACAACGTCGACCTCACCCGCGCCATAGCCGACGTGATGGGGATGAAGGTGGAATTCCGCTTCGGTGACTGGTCGAAGCTGCGCGCCCAGCTCCTTCAAGGGCAGCTCGACATCCTGCAGGGCGTCTCCTATTCGGAAGAACGCACCCAGAGCATCGACTTCTCCGCGCCCCACACCATCGTCCACCACGCCATCTTCGCCCGCCGCGGGACCGCTGCGGTGAGGTCGCTGGAGGGGCTGCGGGGCAAGAAGGTGATCGTTTTCCAGGACGGGATCATGCATGACACCCTGCGCCAGCTCGGTCTGGGGCCCGAGCTGGTGCTGGCCAACTCCCCCGCCGACGCGCTCCGGCTGCTGGCTTCGGGGAAGTGCGATTACGCGGTGGTGGCAAGCCTTCCGGGCATGTTCCTGATCCGGCAGCTGCACCTCACCAACCTGGTCCCGGTGGCCAAGAACGTGGCCGCCCAGAAGTACTGCTACGGGGTGAAAAAGGGCAATACCGAGCTGGCCACCCGCTTCAGCGAGGGGCTTGCGATCCTGCAGCAGACCGGGCAGTACGAGGCCATCTACGACCGCTGGCTCGGGGTCAACGAGCAGCGCCGCTTCAGCCAGGAGCGGGTCATCAAGTACGGCGCCATGGTCCTTTTTCCGCTGCTGGCCATCCTGATCGCCACCGGCGTCTGGTCCCGGACCCTGCAGCGGCGGGTCGAGGCGCGGACCGTCGAGCTGGCCCAGGAGGTGGCCGAGAGGAATCGCGCCCTCGAGGAGCTGAGGCTGCACCAGGACAAGCTGATCCAGGCCGACAAGCTGGCCACCCTGGGTGTCCTGGTCGCCGGGGTCGCTCACGAGATCAATAACCCCAACGGTCTGATCCTTTTGAACCTCCCGATCCTCAAGGACGTCTACCGCGATGCCGCAGAGACCCTGGAGGCACGATACCGGGAAGAGGGAGATTTCCCGCTGGCGGGGCTCAGTTATTCCCTGATGCGCGAGGAGGTCCCCCATATGCTGGAGGACATGAGCGAGGGGGCGGCGCGGATCAAGAGGATCGTGGAGGACCTGAAGGACTACGCCCGCCAGGACATGGTGGTGAGGATGGAGCCCTTCGACCTGAACTCCGTGGTGCAGGCCGCGGTGCGCCTGATGGACACCTCGCTGCGCAAGGCCACCGACTGCTTCTCGTCGCTCTACGGAAGCGATCTCCCCATGGTGCGCGGTAACCCCCAGCGCATCGAGCAGGTGGTGGTCAACCTGCTGATCAACGCCTGCCAGGCGCTCCCCTCCACCGAGCATGGCATCCACATCGCCACCGCCTTCGACCCCGAGGCCGGCGCGGTGCGTCTGACCGTGCGCGACGAGGGAGTGGGGATACCGCCGGAATACCTGAACCGGCTGACCGATCCCTTCTTCACCACCAAGAGGGAGAGCGGCGGAACCGGCCTGGGGCTCTCCATCTCCGCGGGCATAGTCCAGGAGCACGGCGGGAGCCTCAGCTTCGACTCTCCGCCGGGCCGCGGCACCACCGCCATTCTGACCCTTTCCACTATCAAGGAGGAGCACGCCTAAATGTCGCAATCTCCGGTACCACATTTCTCCATACTGCTGGTGGACGACGAGCCCGCCTGGCTTCGCTCGGTCAGCCTCACCCTGGCCCGCGCCGGCATCAACAACATCCTCACCTGCAGCGACAGCCGGGAAGTCCCGGAGATCCTGGCCCGCGGCGAGGTCCGGCTGGTCCTGCTGGACCTGACCATGCCGCACCTGGGGGGCGAGGCCCTGCTGACGCTGATCGCAGAGCGCCACCCCGACCTCGTTACCATCGTGGTCAGCGGGATGAACCAGATCGAGACCGCGGTCCGCTGCATGAAGCTCGGAGCTTTCGATTACTTCGTGAAGACCATCGAGGAGGACCGGCTGGTCACCGGCGTGCTGAGGGCGGTGCGGATCCTGGAGCTCGAGGGGGAGAACCGCGCCATCTCGGACCGCATCCTCTCCAACGAGCTGCGCCACCCCGAGGCCTTCGTCAATATCGTCACCGCCGACCGCACCATGCTGGGGATCTTCAGCTACATCGAGGCGGTGGCCAGAAGCCGGCAGCCGCTGTTGATCACCGGGGAGAGCGGGGTAGGGAAGGAGCTGGTGGCCCGGGCGGTGCACACCCTGAGCGGCAACAGCGGACCGTTGGTTGCCGTCAACGTGGCGGGGCTGGACGACACCGTTTTCGCCGACACCCTCTTCGGCCACGTCAGGGGGGCCTACACCGGAGCCGATCAGGCCCGGCGCGGGATGATCGAGGAGGCCACCGACGGCACCCTCTTCCTGGACGAGATAGGCGACCTGAGCATCCCCTCCCAGGTGAAGCTCCTGCGCCTCTTGCAGGAGGGGGAGTACTTCCCCCTGGGAAGCGACCGTCCCAAGCGGCTCAAGGCGCGGATCATCGTGGCGACCCACCAGGACCTGCGGGCCAAGGAGGAGGAGGGGAAATTCCGCCGCGACCTCTACTACCGTCTGCGCACCCACCAGATTCTGCTCCCTCCCCTGCGCGAGCGTCCGGGCGACATCCCCCTGCTGCTCGACTTCTTCCTCTCCGAGGCCGCGGAGTCGCTGGGCAAGAAAAAGCCGACCCCTCCCAAGGAGTTGGCCCAGCTCCTGGTCACCTACAGTTTCCCGGGCAACATCCGCGAGCTCAGGGCCATGATCTATGACGCGGTCAGTGTCCACCGCGAGCGGATCCTTTCGCTCGAAACCTTCAAGAAGGCAATCGGTCCCGCCCGCGGCGCGAAGGCGGCCGCTCCTGCCCCCGACCGCAAGCTCTTTGCCGGCGTCGAGCGGCTCCCGACCTTCAGCGAGGCCGCCGACCTATTGGTGGCGGAGGCCATGGCGCGCGCCGGGGGGAATCAGACCATCGCGGCCAGGCTCCTCTCCATCTCCCAGCCCGCCCTCAGCAAGCGACTCAAGTCTTCGTCCCATTGAGACAAGGTTTTTTCCCGGCCGAACCCCTTCCTGACCCCCTTCAGGAAGGGTCATAATTTTCATTATAGATATAACCTTCCTTATAGCCCCTCCAACGTCCCGTAATTACTCCCCTCCCCGTGGCCTTCTCCTTTCTGCCATTACCCTGGTTATGACCTTTGCCCCCTTCGCGGCAGGCGGGTCCGGGGTGTATTGTATACGATATCAGTACCTTGCGCCGCTCTCCCCCCCTTGGTATGTGGCTTGCTAACAGAGTTTTAGGTACAAAATACCTTACTGCCGTCGTCAGGGAGTAGAGATGTCGGGTGCCGATCATCCGGCTCTCGCAGCGGCAGCTGCCTTGGCGCGGGCGCAAACACGGTTTACACGGTGATTGCTCCCTCCCGCCGCGGTGGATTTAAAATTGAACGCACAGGAGGAAGAGGATGTCGAGCAGCATCGCGGTGGCGCAGGTGGCAAAGACAAGCAGGAAGCAGGCTTTTTTCGGTTCGCTGCTGTTCAGGGTATCGGTCGGCATGATCATCGGTGTCCTGGTGGGCTTTCTCGCGCCGGAGGCGGCCAAGTCCCTGAGGCCGCTGGGGATGGGCTTCATCAAGCTGATCAGGTTCGTTATCGCACCGATCGTCTTCGGCACGGTCGTGGTCGGCATCGCCAAGATGGGTGACATGAAGAAGGTCGGGCGCGTCGGGGTCAAGGCTCTCCTGTACTTCGAGCTTTTAACCACCTTCGCCATGATCATCGGCCTTGCCATGGTCAACTGGCTCCAGCCGGGCGCCGGCATCAACGCCGACCCCAAGGCCCTCGACGTCGGCCAGATCGCCAAATTCACCGAAGGCGCCAAGCACCTGAGCACCTCGGACTTCCTGATGAACATCATCCCCGACACTGTCTTTGACGCCTTCACCAAGGGGGACATCCTCCAGGTCCTCTTCTTCGCCGTCCTTTTCGGCACCGCCATGGCCGGGCTGGGAGAGAAGGGTAAGCGGGTGGTCGAGATCATCGAAGAGGTGACCCACGGCTTCTTCAAGTGCATCCACTACATCATGCAGCTCGCCCCGGTCGGGGCCGGCGCCGCCATCGCCTTCGCCGTGGCCAAATTCGGCACCAGCACCCTCTCGGGGCTGGGCGAGCTCCTCCTCGGGGTCTGGGGGACGGCACTGCTCTTCGTGGTGGTCATCCTCGGCATCGTCTCCCGGCTGGCCGGCTTCAGCCTCTGGAAACTCTTCAAGTACATCAGCGAGGAGTTCTTCATCGTCCTCGGGACCTCTTCCTCCGAGACGGTGCTGCCGCGCCTGATGAGCAAGCTGGAGAATCTCGGCATCGAGCCGGGGGTCGTAGGCCTGGTTATACCGACCGGCTACAGTTTCAACCTGGACGGCACCTCGATCTACCTGACCATGGCCGCGGTTTTCATCTCCCAGGCCTTCAACATCAAGCTCTCCATCGGAGAGCAGCTCACCATCCTGCTGGTCCTCCTGCTGACCTCCAAGGGGGCCGCGGCCGTCGCGGGGGGCGGCTTCATCTGCCTCGCCGCCACCCTTTCGTCTCTGCACACCCTTCCGGTGTCGGGCCTGGTGCTGCTGCTGGGCGTCGACTGGTTCATGGCCACCTGCCGCGCCCTCACCAACATGATCGGCAACGCCGTAGCCTGCGTGGTGGTGGCGAAGTGGGAGAAGTCGGTGGATCTCGCGCGACTGGATGCCGTACTTTCGGGAAAATATCTCCTCTCTGATACCGGACTCCCTGCGGCCGGGCTCCTCGCCGCCGAAGAAATCGAAGAGGTTGAGGACGAGGAAGGCCAGCTGGCCACGGCGACCCTTGCCTGATGGTGAGGCCGGCTGCAGAGGCCGGATGAAGTGCTTCGCCGCCGGCTGCAGGACTGAAGGCGCAGATGTGGTATGTAGTACCGGGAGCAATCCCGGACCAAGTGGGGTGTCAGAGATGGCACCCCTTTTTTTGTCTAAAGCGCCGGCTCTGAGCGTTGATGGCGAAGTCGTCTCCCGCACCCATCCCTTCCCTCCTTCCTGGAAGTTCCTGCCCGCCTGCAAAGACCTCTCCTCTCCTGATCTCTCCGCAGTCAATTGAATTGTGGCGGGGATTCAAGAACCTGGTATCGGTGCCCCGGACGGCTATCTCGGGAGAAGGGGCGTCGTCCGCACCTACAAGGAGGGCCATTTACAAGGAGGGCCATTTTGCGAAGGGGGCCAGTCTCGTTTCACTCCCTGCCGACCCTGGAAAATCTGGCGTTTCGTTAGTGTCAAAAATAAACCGTTGTGTTCTAACTGCTTAGGCCTATCCGGGCCTGTTTTCGGTAAAGGGTATAACGCAGGTTATGGTTATAACGCAGGTTATGGCCGTAGCTATTGATGTAAATCCGGCTACATAGCTTCTTTACCAAACGGTTAGACGGCATTCCGGTTATACCCATTCGAGCTTGGTCAGGTGCGCACTGTATACAGCAAAGACAGTGTTGCGGGGCATAGCTGGTGATATGGTTGTCGTTGGTATGCTAGTTGCTAACCATGTTCTAAAAACGATCGAACGGTGGTGCAGGCATCTCTGCCGCGGCGACGAACGGTTCGCGGCCGAATCAGCCTGCAGCTCCGCTACATAAAATGACGTAGCAAAAAAGGAGATGATCATGAACGGGAAGAAGTTTTACCAACATCTGTATGTACAGGTCCTGACGGCCATCGCCATCGGTGTCGCGATAGGCCATTTCTACCCGGAGACAGGTGTGGCCATGAAGCCCCTTGGGGATGGCTTCATCAAGCTGATCAAGATGATCATCACCCCGGTCATCTTCTGCACCGTCGTCACCGGCATCGCAGGGATGGATGACATGAAGAAGGTCGGCAGGGTGGGAGCGAAGGCCCTCCTTTACTTCGAGATAGTCTCCACGCTGGCGCTGGCTATCGGCCTGGCAGTGGTGACCTTCCTCCAGCCAGGCGCAGGCTTCAACGCCGACGTGACCAAGATCGATACCAAGGCCCTTGCCGCCATCACCACCCAGGCGAAGTCGCACAGCACCGTGGACTTCCTGATGAACATCATCCCCAACAGCGTGGTCGACGCCTTCGCCAAGGGTGACATCCTCCAGGTGCTCCTCTTCGCCCTGCTCTTCGGGTTCGCCCTCTCCGCCATGGGGGAGAAGGGTAAACCCGTTTACCAGTTCATCGACAGGACCTCCCACGCCTTCTTCGGTGTGGTCACCTACATCATGAAGGCCGCACCGATCGGCGCCTTCGGGGCCATGGCCTTCACCATCGGCAAATTCGGGGTCGGCTCGCTCTCCAAGCTCGGTGCCTTCATGGGCTGCTTCTACCTGACCTGCCTTCTCTTCGTCTTCGTGGTGCTCGGTACTATTGCCAAGATCTGCGGCTTCAACATCTTCAAATTCATCGCCTACATCAAGGAAGAGCTCCTGATCGTGCTCGGGACCTCGTCCTCCGAGTCCGCCTTGCCGCGCATGATGAACAAGCTGGAGAAACTCGGCTGCACCAAGTCGGTTGTCGGCCTCGTTATCCCGACCGGCTACTCCTTCAACCTCGACGGGACCTCCATTTACCTTACCATGGCAGCAGTCTTCGTAGCCCAGGCGACCAACACCCCGCTGACCATCACCCAGACCCTGACCATCCTTGCCGTTCTGCTCCTCACCTCCAAGGGAGCCGCCGGCGTAACCGGTAGCGGTTTCGTTACCCTGGCTGCCACTTTCACCGCCATTCCGACCATCCCGGTCGCTGGTCTGGCCCTGATCCTCGGCATCGACCGCTTCATGTCCGAGGCCCGCGCCCTGACCAACCTGGTCGGCAACGGCGTCGCCACCGTGGTGGTCTCGCGCTGGGAAAACGAGCTCGATGTCGAGAGGATGCGGACCGTGCTGAACCACGGCATCCCTGTGGAAGAAGAGGCCTCCGTGTTGGCCTTGGAGCCGCAGGAAGAATTCTAGGCTTCGCTTCAGAAAATTTGCCGGCAGGGGGTGCCTTTCAATCGGCACCCCCTTTTTTTTACACTGTTCTATTTTGGCCTCTTTTTGTAAATTGCCCCCCTCCGTTCACTCAGAAATACCCGCCTAAACCTGCAAAATATCGGCACCAGGCCCCCGATCCGTAAAACATCAACCCATCCGAAAGCATTAAATGCAATAAATCCTTGTTAAACCGCTTGATCTTATTAGATTTTTCCTGTATACGTCACTTTAAAACAAATGTTGGCCTATTTCCGATCTTTGCCAACGTTGTTTTACTGGTGTGGAGCTTCTTTCAGGCGGTCCTCTCGGGCCGACCAACATAGGTACCACAGGAGGGGCGATGAATATCCATGAGTATCAGGCCAAGGCGATCTTGAGGAAATTCGGGGTGCCGGTCCCGGATGGGC
>NZ_JBXKJL010000074.1:0-6496 GCF_056994735.1 Geomonas sp. | reverse complement strand
GCGAGATCGCTCGGATAGAAGGCGAAGAAGAAGTAGGCGTAGCTGGTGGGGATCAGCCCGAGCAGCAGCGGCGTCGGCAGCCCGAGGGCCAGGCCGAAGGGGAGCATGATGATCAGGGTCGCGGCCTGGCTCTTCACGAAGGCGGAGACGCAGAACATGGCGATGCCGAAGGTCCAGGGGGCGATCTTCACCATCATGCCGATCTTGTCGACGAGGAAGGTCTTGTTGGCGCTGACGAAGGTGTCGCTCATCCAGGCGATGCCGAAGATGGAGACCACGGCGATCATCCCTGCGATGAAGACGCTGGAGTGGGCGATGTCCTTGGCCTTGACGCCGGAGGCGAACATGATGAAGGCGCCGAAGCCGAGCATGATGAACTGCACCACGGTGGTCATCGGGATCGGCTTGCCGGCCACCAGCGGGAGGAGCGTCGGGTAGACTGCGAAGGCTATGATGCTGAGCACGCCGGTGAAGAAGAGGACGACCGAGAGCTTGGCGGTGGTGGTGACTTCCTTGTCGAGGGTGGTGACCGATGCTTGGAGGGACTGGGCGAACTCGGGGTCCTTCATGCGCTCCAGGAATTCCGGATCCTGGTCGAGGTCCTTGCCGCGGTTGAAGCTCCATGCCGCGGCGGCCAGGACGCCGACCACGCCGGCCGGGAGGGTGACCATCAGGATCTGGAAGAGGCTGACCGGATGTCCGGTCTTGGCGGAAAAGGCCAGGAAGGTCGTTACCGCGGCGGCCACGGGGCTAGCGGTGATCCCCATCTGGGAGGCGACGCTGGAGATGGCCATCGGGCGCTCGGGCCGGATCCTGGTCTTCAAGGCGACGTCGGCGATGACCGGCAAGAGGGCGTAGACTGCGTGCCCGGTTCCGACGCAGACGGTCAGGAAGAAGGTGGAGAGGGGTGCCAGGATGGTCACGTACTTGGGGTGCGCCCGCAGGACTTTTTCCGTCAACTGCACCAGGTAATCCAGGCCTCCCGCCACCTGCAGGGTGGCCGAAGCGGTGACCACCGCAAGGATGATCAGCATGACCGCGATCGGGGGCTCGGAGGGAGCCACCCTGAAGACCAGGGTGAGGACGGAGACGCCCAGGCCGCCGATGAGACCGAGGGCCACGCCCCCTTTCCTTACGCCGAGCAGAATCGCTCCCAGCACAAGCACGAACTGGATCCAGAACATTGCCATTGTTGTTTTCACCTCTCGTTTATTTGGAGCGCGGCATTGCCGCCGCGACTGCCATCGTTTTCCTGCCTCAACATCCTTTACATGAGCACGGATGATGCCAGCTCCTCATGAAATTATAAGCTGCTGCAATTCCAGGCAAAAATGCAATAAACGTGGGATGGCGAGGTGAGAAGTGGAATAACGAGAGGTTATGACCCGAGGCGGGATAGTGCCGAAAAGCGCGGATTTACGGATGCTGGCGGCGGTTATAACCTGGGGCTATGGCTATAACCGCAGGTTATGCCTGTTGAGATTTCATCATCTTGAGGCGCTTGTTGAGCGCCGGCTGGGAGATGCCGAGCAGCCTCGCGGCCAGGGTCTGGTTGCCTCCGGCCCGCTCCATCGCCTCCATCACCAGGAAGGAGGCGGCCTCGCTGAAGGTCGGCAGCTCCGCGAAGCCGGCGAAGGGATTGGACTTCGGGGGAGCCACCGGTGCGGGGGCTTCCTGCGAGGACTCGACGGCCTTCACGAAAGCATCCATGGAGAGCATGCGGTCGCGATGGAGACTCACCGCGTCATAGACCATGGCGCGGAGTTCCCGGACGTTGCCGGGGAAGCTGTAGGTGGCGAGAAACTGCGCCAGTCCCTTGGGCGGGGTCGGCTTCTTCTTCCCCAGGGCGGACGCCGCCTCCGAGAGGAAGTGATCGAGCAGGAGCGGGATGTCCCCCTTGCGCTCCCTGAGGGGCGGGACCTTCACCTGGTGGGTCCGCAGACGGTAGAAGAGGTCGCGCCGGAAGGAGCCGGACGACTCCTTGGCTGCGAGGTTCTGGTGGGTGGCGACGACGATCCGCGCCTTGAGCCGCTTGGGCTGGTCGCTTCCCAGGGGAAAGTACTCTCCCTCCTGGAGGAGGCGAAGGAGTTTTACCTGGGAGGCGATGCTCAGGTCGCCGATCTCGTCCAGGAACAGGGTACCGTCGGCGGCCTCTTCGATCATCCCCTTGCGCATGATCTCGGCTCCGGTGAAGGCGCCGCGCAGGTGGCCGAAGAGGGTGTCGGCGAAGACCGAGTCGTCGAGGCCGGCCACGTTGACGCTTACCAGCTTGCCACGGCAGCCGCTCAGGGCGTGGGCTGCGCGGGCCAGGAGCTCCTTCCCTACCCCGCTCTCGCCGGTGATCAGCAGCGGCTGGGGACTCCTGGCCACCGCCTCCAGGTAGGCGAAGATGGCCAGCATGCCGCGGTCGGCGGTGACGATATCGGCAAAGGCTTCGGGGTAGCGGAGTTCCCCGGAAACGAGGCGGCTGGACATCTCCCGGTAATCCTGCTGCATCTCCACCATGCGCACCGCCCGCAGCACGCCGCCCACTATGCGGTCCTCCTCGTCGGTCTTGATGAAGTAGTCGAAGGCGCCGAGTCTCATGCAGCGCACCGCGGTCTCCAGCTGGTTCAGCCCGCTGACCACGATGGTGGTGATCTCCGGATGGCTCTCGCCGATCCTCTTCAGGAGTTCCTCCCCCGAGAGGTGCGGCATGGTCAGGTCGAGGAGGATCAGACCAATGCCGCCGGCATCGAGCAGCCCCATCACCTCGCGGCTGTCCTCGCAGCTGACCAGGTTGTTGACTCCCGCCAGGCTCTTCAGGGTGAGCGAGAGGGAGCGCAGCCACGACGGCTCGTCGTCCACCAGCAGGATCTTGAAGCCCGGATAGGCGCTTTGGCTCATGATTCGGCCTCCTCCTTGGGAAGGGGAAAGGTCAGGGTGACGCAGGTCCCCTGGCCCGGGGTGGATTCGAAGGCGATGGTGCCGCCGTGTTCCTTCATTATGCCGGCCGAAACGGAGAGCCCCAGCCCTGTGCCGCCGCTGTCCCTCTTGGTGGTGAAGAAGGGATCGGCCAGCCGCGACAGGTGCTCAGGCGCGATCCCCTCCCCTTCGTCCTCCACCCGCAGCTCGAGCCGCTTCGACTCGGCCGAATAGAGGGTGGTGATGCCGATGCCGCGTTCCCGGTCCGGCAGGGCCTGGCAGGCGTTCAGCACCAGGTTCACCACCACCTGCTCGATGCGCTGGGCGTTGCCGAGGATCTTCGGGAGCCAGAGCCCGAAGCTGGTGGAGAAGTGGGCGGTGGACTTCCTGATGGTCGGGTCGACCAGGCGCAGGGCGGTCTGCACCACCTCGTTGAGGTCGATCAGCGACTTGTCCCCGGCATCGTCGCGCCGGGCGAAGTCCTTGAGATCGTGCACGATGCGCTTGATCCTCTTGGCCCCCTCCTGCATCCCCTCCAGTATCCGGGGGATCTCCTCCCGCATCTCGGAATAGGGGACCCCCCCGACGCTGAAGTCGCCATGCTCCTGGAAATGCTCCTCCAGGATGCGCGCCGTGTCCTGGTGGGCCCTCCTCAGGATGGGAATATCGAGGAGAATCATGCCGGTGGGGTTGTTTATCTCGTGAGCCACCCCCGAGACCAGTATCCCCAGGGCGGCCATCTTGTCGGCCTGCAGGAGCTGCTGCTGGTTGAGGAGCA
This sequence comes from Geomonas sp., assembly GCF_056994735.1. Lineage (NCBI taxonomy): Bacteria > Pseudomonadati > Thermodesulfobacteriota > Desulfuromonadia > Geobacterales > Geobacteraceae > Geomonas > Geomonas sp. Next base: position 2,814 of record NZ_JBXKJL010000074.1, on the reverse strand, counting down.
GTTCCTCCTCGGCATGCCGTCGCTCGGCGATCTCGCGGGTCAGGTCGGCGGTCCGCAGCGCCACCTCGCGGTGGAGGGTGCGCGACCAGAGGGCGATCCCCCCCAGCAGCAAGACCAGCGGAATGACCACCACGGCCGCGTACTTCACCACGGTCCACAGGTCGACGGGGGCAGGATCCAGCACTCCGAGCCACTTCTCGTAGATGGCCTGCTGCTGTCCCGTCTTCTTCAGGATGGCAAGCCCCTCGTTGAAGCGGGAGATCAGTTCCTCGTTCCCCTTATCCACCGCGTAGCAGTAGCGGTGGCTGGCGACATTGCGCACCACCGGGACCAGGTTGCTCAGCTTCAGCTCCCGGATGATGTACATCCCCGGCACGATGGCGACGATGGCATAGTCGGTCTTGCCGGCGGCGAGCTGGCGCAGGGCGTCGGCCGGGGTGTCGGTCAGTACCAATTTCCCGCGGAAGTGGTTTTTCACCAGGTAGTCGTGCATGATGCCGCCCCGATGCACCGATACCACCTTCCCCTCCAGGTCCTGGAGGGAGTTGACGTTGTGCGAGTCCTTGCGGGCGAAGACGGCGTGGTTGACGATGGTGTGGGGGATGGAGAAGTCGACCTCGGCCAGGCGCTCCTCGGAATACGACATCCCTTCGAGGACATCTACGGTCCCGTTCTGGAGGGCCGTCCGCATCTCGGACCAGGTCCCGAGGCGGAACTCGACCTTCATTCCCATGACGTCGGCTATGGCGCGGGTGAGCTCGACGTTGTAGCCCGCGGGGCGGCCCTCCTTGTCGATGTACTCATAGGGGGGGTAGTCCCGGTCCCCGCCGACCATGATGGTACGGACTTGTTGCCGGTCCTGGGCGGCGGAGGCGGTCGTTGAAGCCAGGGGGAGAGAAAGGCTGACGATGAGGCAGGCGATCAGGTAGCGGAAGATGCTGCTGTGAAAATAAGCTTTGACTATCTTTGATGGGTTCATTGGTACCATTTAGTCGATATGGCAGCCACAATCGGCGCCGGCTAGCGTAAGTCCTGCAACTGTTACAGTTTTAGCACACTTCACGCCTGCTGGTCAGCCGAAAAGCCTCTGCAGTGCTTCTTCTCATTGGGATGCCGGCTGGGGAGCTGCCGTCAGCTTCCGGCAGCGCTGCGATATGGTCCCCATCCTGGCAAGGAGCTCCAGGATCGATTCCCCAGGCGGCAGGCCCAGCTCCGCGCCCGGCGTCAGGGTCGTGATCGCCGAAATCCCGGTGATCTGCTTGCGAGGAAACTGGCCGTCGGTGACCTTTATGGACCAGGAGTCGTGAAAGATCAAGGGACGATCGTCGCGGTCGGTACCGGCGTAGAGCATGATGTGTCCGCGCTTGTAGAGGAGCGTGAGGAAGGGGATTCCTTTGCTCCTGATCAACGCCTCCTTTTGCCCGGGCGAGAGCAGGGAAAGGTCGGACCGCTTGGGGACGGAGCTGATCTGGTCGATCGCGGTGCGGGGTATCCAGATCCCGAAGGGCATGAAGAAGTCACGCAACAGGGCCGAGCAGTCCCTCAGGCCATAGATCTCCCCCCAGCCGTACGGCTCCCCGAGCATCTGGTCTCCAATGAACGTGACATTGCTGCCGGTGAACTGCAGCGGGAAAGGCCTTCCGGCATCGCGGGGAATGGTGCTTCGCGTGATCTTCGCCGTGCCTCCCTCGTCCGCTGAGGCTACCAGCACCTCCCATGAGTCTTCTTTCTCGGCGGCTAACGGCAGGATGGTGCCGATCTTTACCGGGAAAGTGGCCATCTCCCTGCCGTCGGAGACGGGGGCATTGTCCCGTACGATAGCGAGCCTCCGCCCGCGCATCCACTGCTCGATCAGTTGCTCGTCCGCCAGCGCCACATCGCGCTTTTCCAACCATCCGTTCGACGAGGCAGTCTCGACAAAGAGCCAGGCACCGTCTTTGGATTCATGAACGATTCGCAGCGGTTCGTTCAGCTTCACCTGGGGGTAGGAAAGCATGTCGAAGGGCTCGTCGTCCGCACGCTCGTAGAGAGGCAGAGGGGTCGGAAGACCGCGGAGGTGGCCCGGCGCCACGGCAATGGCCGGGGCGGAGCGGGAAGGAAAGGTGGCCAGGGCGCAGTTGTCCAGAAGCCGGCGCAGGAATTCACGGGGAACCGTCCTCTTGTTCACCCCGTACCAGCCCCCCTTCACCGTCCTTTTCATGTACTCCCTTGCCTCTTCCGGATCAAAGAGCGGTGTCTTCGAAGTCCACGGGGAAAAGAAGTGCCGCTCGAAGTCGGCAGTCAGTTCGGCGTGGCAGGCGTTGTCGATCCCGACCCTGCCGTTTATCACCGCAGGAAGCGCTCCCACCTTCTGCGGGATCCTGCTCAGGTCAGCAATCTTCCGGTCAGGACGGAGAATGGGAGCCTGCGGCGTCCAAGGTGAGAAAAGGTGACGTTCGAAGTCGGCGACCAGGTCGCCGTAGCAGGCATTGCCGGTCCCGAGGAGCTCCGGACTCCTGCTCAGGTCTGCTATCCCCGCGACAGCGGTGGGCTTTGAGGCCACCTTCCCCGCCTGGTGGCTGCAGGCGCCAAGCGTCAGGGCTAGCGGAATTATCACCACCGGCAAGGCGAGTCTCCTTATTACCGCAGCGACAGGCATCATCTTGCTTCCTCCTGAAAGGCTACCCGGCGCGATTGGGCGAAGAGAGCGTCGTCGTCTCGATCGCGGTGACGGGGCAATTGAGTTGAGTATAAAGGAACTGGAGCGGTTTTTTGGTCGGCGAGGACGGTCAGGGCCGGGAGAGACTGGACCGTAGACGCAAAAAGGCCGCCTCT